>JAGCTA010000054.1 GCA_017963875.1 Victivallales bacterium
GGATTCCCATTCGGTAATTTTCGGGATTCCCATTCGGTAATTTTCGGGATTCCCATTCGGTAATTTTCGGGATTCCCATTCGGTAATTTTCGGGATTCCCATTCGGTAATTTTCGGGATTTCCATGGAATTCATATATTACCGAGGAAAACGTTTTTGAAACCTCGTTCTATACAGATTTCGCGAATATGGTATAGAGTTTTCGCAGGTGTCGAGGGAATCCTGCATTTGTAAGCGGGATGATAGGCACTAAAATGCAAGGGGACCTCCATGTCAAGATGCGTCTGCACCCAGTCCAGCCATTGTTGGACAGAAAAATCGTCGTCGTTTTTCTCGGGGATGACAAGCGTCGTAATCTCAATATGCTTTCCCAAATTGTAAAGTCTCAGAATAGAATCAAGAACAGGCTCCAGCGTTGCCTGGCACATTTCTGGATAGAAACCGTGGCAAAACCCTTTCATATCAATGTTAGCCGCATCTATCAAAGGATACAACTCCTGTGAAGGCAACTCATTGATATATCCATTGCTGACAAGAACATTCTTCAACCCCGCGTCGTGAGACATCCGTGCGATATCATTGGCATATTCCGCAAATACCGTCGGCTCATTGTATGTAAAGGAAATCGACGGGCAGCGGTTCATCAACGCCATTTGGACAATCTGTTCGGGGGCAATGAATTTGCATGAAGCGTCATTCCTGTCATAGTCTCCTCTGGATAGCCAGTCGTTCTGGCAGAAAACGCATCCCAAGTTGCAGCCGAAAGTACCAAATGAAAAAGTCCTAGTCCCAGGCATGAACCGCGCCAACGGCTTCTTCTCTATCGGGTCGATGGCCGCTGAGACAGGATGGCCGTACGAAAGGCTCATCAGTTTTCCACCGACATTTCGCCTCACTGCACAGTATCCTGTTTTACCTTCGGAAATCACGCAATGCCTTGGACACAATTCGCATTGGACCTTTCCATCTGTGGATGCCGTCCACCACCTGGCCACCGTGTCTTTCTGCATGACACCCCCTCCCAATCAGGATTCTTCAAAAGCAACAACAGTAAAGACGGACAATTCCGTCTCTGGACTCTGCCATGCATTATACGGCAACCCAGCCTTCTCTGCGCAAAGATAGCCCAAGAACTGTTCCTTGTCTGGCAGTTGCTCCCAAACCTGCGGAAGGAAAAGGCCACAACGACGCCCCTGCTTCGCGACTACGCCATGCTTTCCAGGGATGATTTCCTCCGCGCTCTTCACTCGTCTCATAGGCGATAGTATGGATATCTCAATGACGATATCCTTTAATTCGTCTGCCGTGACCTCAGGAAAACGCGGGTCCTGGAACGCCGCCGCTAACGCATATTCCACGACAGCCCTTTCAAGCGGCATCGACGCTTGTGTGGTTCCAATGCAACCGCGAAGGCGACCATTTTTGTGCAAAGTGACAAACACCGCAGCAGGCTGTTGGAGTTCAGCATCCGTAGAAATCGGTATCTCCACCCTCCTACACTCTGTGCCATGCAAAATCGTCGTTCTCGCCAAATTCAACAAATGTCGCTGAATCTCCTTCGAAACAGAGAATTCCTTCTTGTCATCCTCTGCGACAACGAAAACCATTGACGCATATCCGACAGTTCTATCGTCATCCCCTGACGCATCCCCTGAATTACCTCTTTTCATGACCTTCGCCACTGCCTTTCCATGCATTTGCGCCCACAGCATCGCCGTCGCAAGCCCCCCTGCCGAACAGATTGGCGTGACAACCCCCGAATGGCGTTCCCATTCGCCGTGGGAACGCCATGAACAAAGTCCCTCAATATCAAAAGACTCTGCATACGATACTGTCTTCTTGTCAAGTTGACGTGAACTCTCTTTTGTAGGATAATGGGACATATCGGTACTTGATAAAACCAATACTTTTCTTTCCCCAGCCGTTTCCGCAATCAACTCCGCGAATCGCCGACAATGTTCAGGAGTCACTTCGCCAAACATGGCAGGCACAATTTTAGCCTCTGGTCGAATAATCTTCAGCCACGGCAACTGCACTTCCACCGTATGCTCCATGTCATGGACGCGATTGTTCATGACAATACGCTTGTCTGCCGCCAATAGTGCCTCGCACATCTCACGGTCAACCATGACATCGCCCAGCGGCGTGCGGAAGGCATCATAATCAGGAAGCACAGCGATGATGCCTGGCGCATGATCGCCAAAATCATGGCCAATGATGACTACTGTATCGAAATCCGCCCCCTGCAACGCCTTGAAAACTGGAGCCGCGATATCCGCTGAAAAGACATACCCCGCATGGGGAACCGCCGCCGACACAACCTTGACACCACCCTCAATCACTGGTGATGACGCCAATCGAGACTCCAGTTCATTTCGCAATTCATGCGAATCACCGCTGTAAAAAGAACCTGCAAAGCGAGATGGACGTATTTTGAGACTTGTTTTCATGGATTAAATTTTCTCCTGATGTTTTGGGACGCAAGACTCCTCCTGTCATCCCAAATTTCCTCTATCAATCGCTGACATATTGCATTTTACTATACATTTTTTTCAAAAAAAAACATTTTTTTCTTGTTTTTATATATCTAATAATTACTTTAATGTATCGAAAAATAGAAAAAGCACAAGCATAAAGGTGACAATGTACAAGACAACAGCCACTATAGTCAATGCGTACGGCATCCACTGTCGTCCGTCTGGCGTCATATCCAAAGCCGTCGCAGGATACAAAGGAAAAATAGAGATTCAGGCATCGGACGGCACGACTGCCTCGCCAAACAGCGTCCTCTCCCTATTGAGCCTTGGGCTGACCTGCGGCGATACCGTTACCATCACTGTCGATGGACCAGACGAGCAGGCGATGGGCGACAAACTCGCGTCATTGTTTTCCATGCACTTTGATTTTGAGCGCTGACCTCCATTCAGCACATTCCACACAACCATTTCCAGCAGAAGGCGTCCATGAAAAAAACACCACCTCCCAGCATTATCCTCGGTAGTTGGATATGGCATGAACAGAATTCAGCCGCCCAGTCCCATCATGTGCTATTCAGGCGGGATTTCGTTCTGGACAGCATTCCTGGCACTTGTGAATTGCAACTGGCAGCCCGCTGCGTCTGCCAGATTTTCATCAACGGCCATTTTTTCGCCTTTGCCCCCCTGCCCCATCCGACGGCGCAGACCTACATCATCCGCCATGACATCTCGCATCTCATGGAAATTGGAATCAACAGCATTGCAATCCACGCTTTCTGCAACAATTCCGCAACAACGTCACGGGCAAAACTCGCCCCCGCCTTATGGATTCAACTCATCGGTGACGATGTCCCGATCATCTGGACCGACAACTCATGGTATGCGTGCACGCCTGACTGCTACGCCATGTCGGAACTCAACGCGTCGCCTGCGGAGGCAAACATTGAAATTCTCAACTACAACCAATTCCCCCGCCGTTGGCTGACCATCCCGCAATATCCCTTCCAAAACAATGCCAATAGATTGGAAAAGGACGTCCAGTGGGAGTCCGTGAACCGCGTTACGCCAATCAAGGACATGAAGATTCTCATGGAGCCAAGCCCGTTCTCAACGCGCATCTTTGAACCGCGTGTGGCAAAGGAAATCCTGTTCCGCGGCATTGTCATGCAGAAAAACGAAGTGCTCTGGATTTCATTTTCTGAAATTTACATGCAGAAGCGTCAGCCTGGGCTATATGCGGCTGAAGCATACGTAAAATGCTATGCAAAAGAAGTCCAGCCATTGTTCTGCTTCTCAAACACGCCGTTCAAAATGTTTGTCAATGATGTCCTTGTCACCGAGCAGCATGTCCCCGCGACGCAGCACAGATACAGTTTTCCGCAGTTCCAGAACCCAGAGACGGTACGCATGGACAACACGCAGACCGTCGTGGAGCCAACATTCCAGAAAGGCTGGAACAAAATCACCATTGTCAAATGGTGCGATGTGCCTCACGCGGGCATGACGATCATCTTCGGCGAACTGAACGCTGGTGACGTCAAGATCTGCCGTTCACCCGCAGACGACGCCATGCCTGGCTGGAATGTCGCAGGACCGCTCAAGACGCCGTTGCAACTTGTCTCCAAGAACTTCTCGCTTGAACAGTTGCCCAAGATAGGTTTCTTCAACAACCGTGACATCTATCGTGACGCAGCCGCATTCAGCCTTGCAAGCGAATACTATGGCGACCCAGATGAAACGGGGCCGTTTTCCTTCCCGATTGCACTTGCGGAAAACCAGACGTGCGTGCTTGACTTTGGGAAGACCATCTACGCCGTCCCCGAAATCAAAATCAACTCCTGCAACCGCGATGACATTCTGGATGTCATCACAGGGGAACATCTCATGGGAGCGGAAATCATCGCTCTTGAGAATGGCACAAGGAGAAACATCTCCACCATCATCCTGCATGATTTGCCAGACGGCGCCCCGCCCGTCAACTGGGTACTCAACAATTGCAAAGGTTTCCGCTATATCATGCTTGTCGCAAGAAAGGCGCGCACTGTCATCGCCATCCAAAATGTTATTGCATTTGTATCGACATTTGAGGTCGATTCGCGCGGCACATTCGAGTGCTCTGACTCAAAACTCAATGCCATCTGGGACGCAGGCGTCCGCACATTGGATACAACCATGCAGGGACATTTCCTGGATTCGCCGACGAAGGACCAGACGCAGTGCCTCCCAGACACGATGATCCAAGCGTTTTCGTCATACGTGACTCACGATGGATACAACCTGTCAGCCACCGCCCTCGCGAACTTCGCCAGAACGCAGACCGAGACAGGCGAAATCAACTCGTTGACACCATCGTCATTCTTCCAAGCAATCCCCGACTTCTCGCTCATCTGGCCTATTTGGCTTCAGAAGCATCTCATGACCACTGGAGACAAGCAGTTGCTGCAACAACTCCTGCCTGCGCTCAATTCCCTCATGGAATACTACAATTCACTTGCTATCGAGCCCAATGGACCGCTTCCTCAATTGGACGATGTACTTGGAAACAATCCATTCCTGGATTTGGGGGAAATCGACCGACAGGGAATCTCAACGGGCCTGAATGCCATCTACTGCCGCGCCCTATTCTCCGCTGCATGGATTGCGGAATTCGCAAACGACCCCGACTTGCAGAACACCTACCGCCTGCGCGCAGCACGCATTGCGCAGCAAATCCACAACCTCAACTGGGATCAATCACGGATGCTGTTCGTTGATTCGTATTCCAACTCCCAGCAGTCGCCTTTCTCATCATGGCAGTCAAATATCCTTGCCATCTACGGCGGCATCGCCACCAAAGAAGACTTTAATCCTATCTGGAACCAGTTGTTCACAACAAACGAACCTTACGAGAACTTCTCACAAGGCGACTACAACAACCCGTTCTTCAAATACTTCATACTCGATGACGCATTTGCCAACGGTCTGTCACGCTGGGGAATCAATCTCATCCGCTACTACTGGGGAAAAATGATTGACGCTGGCGCAACCACCTTGTGGGAACTCTTTGATCCAGACAATCCTGCGCTTGCCGAGCGAATCTGCTCACACTGCCAAGGCTATGCCGTCGCGCCAAATGCATTCCTCATCTCCGAGGTCGCGGGCATTCGCATCGCGACGCCTGGCATGTCGGCGATTTTCTTCCAGCCGTGCCTTGACGGCTTCTCATGGTGCCGTGCGTCAATTCCGACTCCGCAGGGGAAAATCACCCTGTCATGGGAACTGGATGCCAATGACGTCCTTGAAATCACCATTCAGGCGAATTATCCTCTGGATGTCATCCCAGTCCTGTCCCCGCAATATGCATCCAAGGCGATTTTCCATGTATCGGACACGGTTTCCATACTTGCGGAAGAGTCGCCCGAAGCCTCGGCTATCAGCAATGAATAAACAAAATTCGCCCCAATAGTTGAACTTCTTGAATTTGGCATTAAATTATTAACTTCATTGATTTTGCTAATAAAACTCGCCCGTACCTGCGGGCGATAGACGAAGCCATCTGGCATTTCAGGGAGTCAACAACCATGTACGCAATCATCAAAACCAGCGGCAAGCAGTATAAAATCGAAGAAGGAACCGTGTTCTCCATCGATCGCATTGCCCAGGCAGAAGGCGAAGAAGTCGTCCTGAATGACGCTGTTCTTCTGGTATCCGACAATGGCAACACCACCATCGGCACGCCAACTGTTGCAGGCGCGACAGTTACGCTTGAGGTCAAGGAACATTTCCGCGGCCCGAAACTCATCGCATTCAAAATGAAGCGCCGCAAACGCTCCAGAGTCAAGAAAGGCCATCGCCAGGAACTTACGAGCGTCGTCGTCAAATCCATCAATATTGCCTGACGCATCATTGATGACGGCATGACGCCGCGGCATTTTTCGAATTTCTGAAGCAAACGCGGGAAACGAGGGCGTGGTCTCTTGGCTCCCGCGTTTTTCAATATTGCATCATTCGCTAAAACATAAAAAAGCAAATCACCATGAACGCCATTGACATTTTGAAGGAACGCGGTTTTCTCTACCAGTTGACTGACGAGGAAGCCACACGAAAGAAACTGGAAGAAGGTCCACAGACTTTTTATATTGGATTTGACCCGACGGCGGATTCGCTCCACGTCGGTCACCTTCTTCCAGTCATGGGAATGCGATGGCTTCAGAAATGCGGTCACCGTCCCATCGCCCTAGTCGGCGGCGGAACTGGCATGATTGGCGATCCGACGGGCAGGACCTCCGCACGGAAGGTCCTTACAGTGGAGGATATCGACCACAACTGTGACTGCATCAAGCAGCAACTCTCGCGCTTTTTGGATTTTTCCGACGGACAGGCGCGGCTTATCAACAACGCCGATTGGCTACGCAACCTCCATTTCATTGATTTCCTCCGCGAAGTCGGGCCGCTGTTTTCCGTCCCAGAAATGACGAAAAAGGAATCTGTCCGCGCTCGTTGGGAAACTGGAATCACCTTCCTGGAATTTGCCTATCCGCTTCTTCAAGGATACGACTTCTACACACTGTACAAAAAATACAACTGCATATTGCAGTTTGGCGGACAGGACCAGTGGGGCAACATCACCGTCGGAACAGAAATGACACGACGGCTCTGTGGCGGCGAAGTCTATGGTGTGACTTTCCCGTTGCTTCTCAAGTCCGACGGAACGAAATTCGGCAAATCCGCAGGTGGCGCCGTCTGGCTGGATCCAGAGAAAACCTCGCCTTTCCAGTATTATCAGTTCTGGCGCAACACCAATGACGAAGACGTCGCTAAGGTTCTGGCGTTCTTCACGGCACTACCCATGGACGAAATTCAGCGTCTTGGTGCTCTTCAGCCGCCAATGCTCAATCGAGCAAAGGAAATCCTCGCATACGAGGCGACCGCCCTTGCGCACGGTCATGACATCGCCATGAAAGCATTTGTCGCCGCTGGCAACGAGTTCGGTTTTGCCGACCCGCAGCACACCATACCAACGTCTTCACGCATTGCCGAAACGCCTGTCATCGACTTGACTGCCGACCTGCCGACTTGTGAGGTCACGCAGGCGGAACTGGACAATGGACTTTTCATCTACGCCCTTCTTCTCAAGGCGGAATTGTGCAAATCCTCCTCGGATGCACGTCGTCTTGTCAAAGGCGGCGGATGCAGCATTGACTCTAACAAGATAACCGACGAAAAATACCAGATATCCGCCTCCGATTTCAATGATGGCTCGTTCATCCTGAAAGCGGGAAAGAAATCACGCAAAAAAATCAAACTCGTCTGAATCGTATCCGATTGTCACGACGAAGATTCCATCTATTAGAGAGGGGAATAAAAAGGTCTTATGATTGATTCACGCGCAGCCATCGCCCCAGGCGCCAAACTCGGCGCGAATGTCACCGTTGCACCCTTCGCAGTCATTGACAATGATGTCGTCATTGGCGACAACTGCTCCATCGGCCCGCATGCTCATATCACTGGCCATACGACGATTGGAGACAACACCGTCATTCATGCGGGCGCAAACATCGGTGACGCCCCGCAAGACTTGAGTTATCGCGGTCAACTCAGTTATACGGAAATCGGAAAAGACTGCATCATCCGCGAATATGTCACCGTCCACAGAGGTGCCGAGGAAGGTTCCAAAACGGTCATCGGAGACCATGTCATGCTCATGGCGTTTTCTCACGTCGGCCATGACACCATCATTGCACGGGATGTGGTCGTCGCCAACGCCACACTGCTTGCAGGTCATGTGACCGTAGGCGAACATGCGTTCATTAGCGCCAACGTTATGATCCACCAGTTCGTGAGAATCGGACGGCTTGCGATGGTCGGAGGCGGCAACGCGATTACCCAAGACGTACCGCCGTTCTGCCTCCTTCAGTGGGACCAGATACAAGGGCCGAACATCGTCGGACTGCGCCGCTCTGGAATGGACGAAACCACACGAAACACCCTCCGCGCCGCCATCAAGACATATTTCTTCGATGGACTGGCACGCCAGAATGCTGTCGCCAAAATCCAGGAAAACCTCCAAGTCCTCCCTGAAGTGCAGGAAGTCATTGACTTCATCATGTCAACTCAACGCGGCATTATCCCTGGGCGAGACACCAAGCCGCATCATCGTGAAAACTAGTTGATGCTTTTTCTTTAAGCAATATTGACAATATTTGTTTCCATTTTTACGTTATATTATCTGGAATTGTTTTTTCATCACAATAATACAACCATATCTATTCCACAAGGGACGCAAAAACTATGAATCGTAAGTCTTTCACATTGATTGAGTTGCTGGTCGTCATCGGCATCATCGCCATCTTGGCCGCACTGCTCCTCCCTGCCCTCCAGAAAGCACGTGAATCCGCCAATCAGATCGACTGCACAAGCCAGTTGAAGCAAATCGGCCTCGCAATGACCATGTATGCAGGCGACAACAAGTCCAATCTGCCTGTGATGCCGATTAAGAAGGATGATGGTGTTGATATCACCAAATCACACAACTCTCCTGGTCTCTATTATCTCGGTTTCATGGATTACCTCAAGACAACGAAAATCCTCATCTGCCGTTCATCGAAGAACAGCCCATTTGATGATTTCAAAAAAGATCCAACAGATTCATCAAAAATCACTTTCACTGACACTGCTGCCAACGCCAAGACCGAAAAAAACAGTTACCTCTATTACGCTGGCTTCAACACCGATGACATGACTCCTGAAGTCGGCTACTGCCGCGACAAAAACACAAACCACGCAGATAAGGATGGCAAGGGTTGTGGCAATGTCCTCTTCGGGGATCAGCATGTCGAGAAAAAACAGGATTTAAAAAACAAATGGTATGAACTCGACGGTCACTTCGGCATGGATGACTATGCCACAGATGATGATGGCGGCGACCTTGATGATGGTGACAAGAACACCTTGTGGTAAGCAAATCAGAGAAATAGAACTTTTTTCAAGTAACTCATTTTTTCTGGAATTTCCTCCGCCCTCGTGGCTCGCCACGGGGGCTTTTTTCTAGAGATTCTAGAGGTTCTAGAGGTTCTAGAGAACTACCCAAACTGATATTCCACTCCAATGCCATACCCATGAAATCCATCTGCATTCCAGCGACACCTCCCGTTGACGTTGAGCCGTTTCTGCCGATCATCGACTATCCGCATTTTCAGAAGTTGCGCGAGCGCAAGCAATTGGGAATTAACTACCTCATATTTCCAGGTGCAGTCCATACGCGCTTCGAGCACACCTTGGGAGTCCTTTCTTTAACGCAGCGGCTTTGCCGCATCCACAACATTGACGGTGAGCGTGCCCAAACACTTCAGGTCTTCGCCCTCCTCCATGATATTGGGCACGGCCCCTTTTCGCATCAGATTGAACCAGTTCTTTCTGAAGACCATCACACCATCGGTGAACAGCGAATCCTGGACATGCACGAGCAAATCATCTCATGCGGCGTCTCACCAGCCACCATCATCGACATGCTACGTGGAAAACACTCCGACGCATTGTGGATTTCCGACCGAAACCTTGGCACAGACAAACTAGACTACCTCATGCGCGATGCACTTCACATCGGCTTCCATGGCACACCTGACATCGAACGGCTTCAATTCAATACGCATCACCTCGGAGACAGTCTCGCCATTGAAGCAAAATATCTAGAAGACGCCAAGCAACTCCAGCGCTTCTACTCCTATCTCCATCAGCATGGCTATCTCAACAAGACAGCACTCATTGCTCAGCGCGTTCTCCAACGTGCCATCTGCGAAGAACTTGCCGAGACAACAATTCAGGAAGACACCTGTGGGACATGACTGACGCGGAACTCACGATTTGGCTTGGAACCTTTAAAAATGACTCTGCACGGAAACTCGTCGAGGCAATCGCCACGCGACAACTTCCCAAAACAGCCATTGTCATCAAACCTCTGGGCTATGACTTTGTCGAGACAACCGCAGGAAAAGACATTGCCGTATACGAATGGCAGCGTGCAGATTTACAGAAATTCTGCAAAAAGATTGAATCTCCGAACGCTCTCATCGCCCTGGAGGATTACCTTGCGGATACTGCGGGATGCAATCGTGGCGATATTCTCATCGCCCCCATGCCCTACTTCAAAAAACTCCTTCCGCATGACCTCACCATCATGGCCCATACACCAGATAATTGCTTCAAACTTCTGGAAAAGGATGTTGACCACCGCCGCGCGTTGGAATCCGATTATTTGCGGACATTCGCCATTCGTATCACCGCCCCCGCAAATATCCGACACATCATTGCCGCCAAAGCAGACACGATTTTGCAATCTATTTCCCTATAAATGTCATTTTTCCCATGAAACTTCCTTGACAAGTGCCTTTCCTGCTTTAATATTGTAGAAAAACACAACTTCGGCATTGTCTATATCATGGAATGACCATGGAAATCTCCAAACTGCTTCCAAACAATCATATCATTCTTGGTCTTAAGGGTAACACTCCAGAGGATATCATCAAAACGCTGGCGCAACCTCTTTTAGACGACCATGTTATCTCTGACCTCGACGCATTTACAAACGCCGTCCTTGAACGTGAAAAGATATTTACAACTCAAGTCAAGGACAATGTCGCTTTCCCCCATGCCCATGCTGACCAAGTAGCGACCATTGCGCTGGTCATTGGCATCACTGGCCCCGAGGGATTGACATTCGCTCCAAACACTCCAAACAAATGCCGTCTCTTCTTTTTGATTGCCGTACCGTCATCCGCGCCTGAACTCCATTTGGAACTTCTGGCCAATCTTGTAGATTTCGTCACTTCTGATAAACTCGACCAGGTGCTGACCGTCAAGACACGCACGCAATTGAAAAAACTGATTGCACAGTATTGAATACGTTCTTAATCCCGACAAATATATCATCTGCATCTCGTTCCACTTCTAAACAGGAGACACGTTTTCCATGAGATTCTTCCCTCAGTTTCCAGGCGGTCTTTCAAAATGCTTGACGCTCTCGTATGACGACAGCACTATCCATAACCTGAGACTCGTTGACATCTTCAATAAATACGGATTAAAAGCGACGTTTCACATCAACAGCGCCCTGCTTGACCATCCAAACCAAATCACCTCTGCTGATGTAACTGAAAAACTCGCGGCGGCGGGCCATGAAATCTCCTGCCATACGGCCAATCATCCTTTCCTAGACCATATTCCGCCTATGGAAGCAATGCGTGAAGTCTGGGACGACCGCGCCACGCTTGAAAAACTCGCAGGCTATCCCGTCATCGGAATGTCCTATCCATACGGAACTTATAATCAGCAAGTCCTCGACATCATCAAGAGTGCGGGCATCGTTTATTCACGCACGACCCAGGCGACCAACCGCTTCTTCCTCCCCGCAGACTACCTCACATGGCATCCGACATGCCACCATAGGGACTGCATGGGACTGGTCCCGACTTTCCTGAACTCCCCTTATCCGTGCAGTTGCTTCTACGTCTGGGGACACGCCTATGAATTCGACATCCCCGGGGAGTGGGAACGTTTTGAGGACTTCTGCCGGCTGATCGCCGGCCGGAACGATATCTTCTACGGAACGAACCGGGAGGTCCTCCTGGGATGACGTCCTCCGAACCGTTTCCGGATTATACAAATCACCGAAAGGAGA
>JAGCTA010000408.1 GCA_017963875.1 Victivallales bacterium
GATGAAACCAGCAACAGTGTTGACGAAATCGCAGCCATCAGCAAGACCGAGGCCATCAACCAGCTCAAGACCGCCATCAGGGAACTTGAATCAGGCGAAGGACTCTCCGCACTCACGGGCGGACACGGACTCCAAAGCCGTACCTTCGAGTTCTCCTGGATGACACCGACGCTTGAGATTTCATTCATCATGCCATACGGACGCGTCTTGGAAGATGATGATACTCGCCATGAAGACGATGCCAACATTGGGGCCGCCTGTCGTCTGGCCATCCTGCTCATCGAATCCGCCGCCGCAGGTTCGCTTCTTGAGGACGGAGAGACTGCCATGAACGTCTCGTTCGACAGACGAGCAGGTGCCCGTTATCAGACAACTGATGACGATGGTGAAATAGTCGATTCTGGCGACGACTGGACTGGGCTCGTCGCAAGGATTGAGCGCACTTTCCAGTCCAACGGCTGCGATGCCATGAATATAATATGGCCGTAGCATGACCATGTCATTTCCCTTCCCATTTGAACAGGTCGCTGAATTCTCGAAGGAAGTGCCTGTGTATTGCCTGACTCCGCATGAAGGTAGGGTAATCCATCGGTTCTTCGATACGAGTCCAGTCAGTCCGAATGGGAAATACATCGCGCTTTTCCGTCTTCCTCAGGAAGAGCACGCTCCCATCCCAGGTGAAAAGGGCGAGGTCGTTGTCATCGACCTCGCCACAGGTGAAGAACACGTGGTTGCCCAGACGGCAGGATGGGAAACGCAGATGGGAGCCAATGTCAACTGGGGAGGCGATGATGATACGTTGCTTTTCAACGATGTTGATACGGATTCCTGGACAGTCCATGGCATCAAACTCAACTGGAAAAGCGGAAAGAAGGATTTGTTCGACAAGGGTGTCTATCACGTCTCTCCGGACGGGCGTTTTGCCGTCTGCGCAGACCTTACAGCCATGCGTCGGACGCAGAGTGGCTACGGAGTCATCATTCCAGATGAAAGAGTGCCGCATTATCATGGAATCTCCGAGGACAATGGAATCTGGATCACTGACCTAGCCACCATGCAGACTCATTTGCTGATTTCAGCCGCCGAAGTAGTGGAAAAGGCTGTGCCGCGTACGGCGTGGGATGACTACGCCTCCATGGAAAACATCTTCTTCCATACAAAATGGTCGCCGTCTGGAAAATACCTTATGTTCTCTCTGCGGAGATATTTCGCGGATAATGCCAGATCTTTCTGGAACATGTCACCGAAGATGCGTTATGACGTCTTCACCATGCGTCCAGACAAGACGGAGATATTCGATACACTTCCGCAAGATGTCTGGCATAACCTTGGGCACCATACAAATTGGTGCCCAGACGAGGAGCATCTTTCTCTTAATCTGGCTATCGACGGGGGGAATGATGTCCATTTCTGCATCGTCAACCGCAACGGCACTAATCTCCATAAAATCTGCGATGAACCAATCGGCTCAGGACATCCCACTATCCATCCCAATGGTAGATTCCTGATAACGGACGCCTATCAGTTTGAATCGCTATGCCGTCAGGACGGTTGCACGCCACTGCGCATGGTCGATTTGCACACCTTCCAGACGACGATAATCGCATGGCTTCCTGTTGCCATACCGCATGAGCGCCTCCTCGCTGACGTGGGGCTTCGCGTTGATCCGCACCCTGCCTGGGACCGCTCCTGGCGGTGGCTTGTCTTCAACGCTTTCGTCAATGGAACGCGACGTGTCTATCTTGCGGATATGGAGCGCCTTGCAATGCTCCATTGAGGGAATGGTTTGGCTTATTTTATGGAATACCGATAAGCAACATGCTGCATTATGCAAAAAAGTTCTGTTTCCCATGAAGGGGAACAAAGCGTTGTGCTAGAGCAGGTCCAGGTCGCCTTGGCAGCCAGCCAGACGGTCTTTTTCCCATTTGGCAATGGCCGCGAGGTCTGCTTCCAGGGAATTGTGAAGTGGAATTGCGCCAATGCGTTTCAAGAAGTCGATGGCAATTTGAGGCGAATCCAGACGGTCGTAATTCCCGAAGCCGTGCAATGCCTTTGCCTCAAGATGCAATTCGGTTTGAACGCCCATTTGACGCAGGCGACGATATGCCTTCACTGAACCCATTGGAGAATATGGATCAAGGCCGCCGTGGATAAAGCAGCAGGGGCAGGAATTGCCGTCAAACGCAAATACGTCATCTAGAACGACATCATCGCCGTGACCGCCCTTTTCGTTTGGGGCCAGAAAACCATCGGACAACACGTATGCGGGGCACATTGGAATGGCCCAGGCGACATTGCAGGGCACTTCATCCAACGTGTCTATCGGCTTGTAGGCGGGCGTCTGCGAAGACAGTGCCAAAAGCATGCACAGGTGCGAGCCAGCGGAGCAACCGACTACGCCGATTTTATCTGGCGAGAATCCGTGCTCTGCTGCCTGAGAACGCACCATGCGAACGGCACGCTGTCCATCCTCCCATGCAGTCTTGTAAATTGGCAGGCCGACTGGACGCGGGGTCCTGTAAATGAAATTAACGCAGTTGATGCCTGCCGCCAGCAGTCGGCCTACGAATGGTGCAAAGGCGGGCATGTCACAGCAATTGGAGTAGCCGCCGCCTGAAATGACTATCATGCAGGCATCCGTCCTGATGTTTTTTTCTGGTGGACGGAACCACTGGATGTACGCGATTCTATTGTTTTCAGGCTTGAAGTCTTCTGCGGCTGCTTCCTCTGTTGTCGCGGCTATCTGTTGTGGTTGCGCATCTGGCATCTTGCTTTCAGGCCATAGATAGTACTTCTTACCATCAGGAAAAACTGCAAGTTCTTTGAATTCGGAAATTTTCATAATCAAATCGTGATAGTTTGTTGTTAAAATGTAAAAGAATTCAACGAGTGCTCTCACGCATAAAAGGCACTCTTATTACTTCCCCTACAAGAACATGCCACACACTATATATGGAGTGGGGATATTTACAAATGAAAGCACTGGCAAAGGAACCTCGCTTCCATTCTTCCGATCCTTTTCTGTTTTTATTTCGTGCGGAGCGATTCCCTGTAGGCGGGAATGACATGCTCTTTCAGATTGTTCAACTGATAGAGTTTCCATTGAAGATGCCAGGTTCCTCCAATATAATCCATACTCGGCTCCCAGCCCAGACGCGAATCCGCCTCTGTCAGAGGGATGGTCTCTGTGACGTTTTTGATTTCATCATCAATCAACTCCAGCATCTCGTCCAACAGGTGATTTGCCTCATCTGATTCGGTTTCAATCTCCAGGTGCTTGTTCAACAACCACCAGCGTTTGACGTGCACCATCGTACGAATCGCGTGTCCGCAGTAATCACCGACGCCAATGTTTTTTTCCGCATCTGAACGTTTGGAATCTTCAACTTTTTCTAGCATTTTGCGCATGACAGCCGTTCCCTGTTCCCAGATTTCCAGTGCATGGGTCATAATCTTAACGTCCTCAGCGATTCTTCGTCCGCAGTTTGACATTCCTGGAATATGTTCAGGCTGGTAGAACGCATGAAGCCAACGAGCCCCGACTGTTGAGGCCGATGTCGTCGGATAGGCGATATTAGCATGTGAATACGGATATAGAATCGGGTGGAAAACCAGTGGATAGGCTGGGCCTACGCGAAGCGGTCCAGCCTGGTCGTCAAACCCTGGCGTATAAGAGTCAATGGCTTCACTCCAAAGTCTCCAGCCTTCAAGTGCGTCTGCGGCAGCGGCCGTTCCAAAATCACGGATGGCAATCTGTTGGAGAATTGTTTCCAAATCAGTCTGTGGATCTCTGAAATACCATTTGGCGCATTCACTAATTACAGACGGGAACCAGCCATAATGATGCGAATCCATTATGCCTGATAATCCCCAGCGGTCATGGGCGTCCTTCATTGCACGAAAACGTTTGAACCACTGAAACGGCACTGGCACATACGGCACAACACCGAAATCCCAGGTCCTTCCAGCCGTATTGGTCATCGAATAGAGTTTCAAGCCGCATTCTTTTGCCGCCTCCGCTTCGCTTCGAAAATAGAATCCAGGCCCTGGAAACGTGATCGAATAATCTGGCTGGACCATTCGGTGTCCTGGATATTTATCAATCTTTTCAAACATTTCAAATGTGGCCTGCAAGGTCACATCCTTAGGAAGATTTCTGATCAGTTCCAGCCTTTCTTTCGCTGGCGTATTGCCCCAGTTGTACGTCCAGAAGACAATATCTGCCTCAGGAGCATATTTTCTTACTGCTTTCTTAACTGCATTCAGCCATTGAGGATAATCCTTGCACGGGAAAAAGCCTGGGCTGGGACGGTGGTCAACTGTAACGGAGAAATCAAGATCAGTTGTCACATCTGCCATTTCTTTTTTGCTGAGACGTTCCCTCCCAGAGGTGCGTTCGTCCTTGCTTGGAAAACAGCAACTTTCACCAACGAGAATAAGTCCTTTTGCATTGGGGGACTGTCGAAAAACCTCTCCGTAGTTTTTCTCAAAAAAGGCCTCTGCATCTGGTTCGTCAGGATGTTTGAAACTTGGAAGATAACTGTAAAAATAGACATCCAGGCCAAATTTAGCGCATCGCTCAATGAGATTATTGAAATCCATGAATCCATGCGTGGTCCGCCCTGGTTCCTTCACAAAGAGCAACACGGAATCGAATCCTTCATGTGCGATTGCATTTAGATGACTGTCGGGAAACTGGTCCAATCCCCAGCCAGAATGAACCATACGAGGCGAAAACAGGCTTTCATGCCATTGGGAAGACCTTTTGACAAAAGGTGCTTCTCTGAGATTCATCAGGTCTTCAAGGTAATGGCAGCCGTGAGCGACTCCTGCTGGATCATTTCCTGTAATCCTGATCTGTTTCTCCGTGACGGAAAGGAAGAATGACCGTGCTTTTCGGCCTGGCTCAGGATTGACGTCAAGCACAATCATCTTTTCCGTTACGCATTTTCGAATAGCCAGATTTACATTCATGCTGACGCGGAAATAGTCTTGAAAGTCTGCAGCGGCATATTCAAGTAATGAGTCTGGATTAATCGGCAAGACAATGTTCCAGGTTTCATCGACAATGGTTTCGTCATCCATTGGAGTCAACGTTGGATTGAGTCGATTTTTCTTGTGCACTTCATCAAGTTCTCGTCTGAAGGAATATGCGCGTTCTTTTTCTTTCATGATTTCAAAACACCTTTTAGGATGAAAAACTCCGTGCGGGAAACAGTTAATATTTGCTTTAAAAAATAGATAATGAGAATCCGTCCATCTAGCCTAAATATCTTTTTTGGGGGAATACTTTTCATCTATAAGATAATACCTCACAATTCAATTTTCCCATGATATGGTTATCTTTTTATCATTTTCAATTTTCAACGCTTTCGTCAATGGAATGCGACGTGTAGATCTTGAGGATATGGAACACTTTGCCACTTACCAATAAAGGAATGTCTTTTATGGAATACTGCCTATTGTCCATGATAAGAAACATGCTATATTAGACAAATTACTGTTGGAGACACGAAGAGCATAAAGAAGATTTGGGCTTTCAGCCAAGACAAGAAGATACTGGAAATGAAAAACGACAAACTTTTGGGATTATATGGAATCTGGGTTCATCGGATAATCATGCTTTTCTGCATGACAGCACTTTTTCTTCTGTCAGAGACACTTTTCGGCGCTGGGAAAAAGGAACGGAAACCCGTCAGGATTGCCTATCAGGAATACAATAGGCAGATGATAGTGGACGAGAACAACAAGCCAGTTTCTGGATATGCGTATGACTATATCCAGACGATCGGAACCTACGCAGGATGGGATATAAACTATATTCCGTGTACCAGTTTTTTTGATAGCGTTAGACTGCTTCGTGCGGGAGAAGTCGATCTAATCTACGAAATCAGTTACACTGAAGAACGCGCAAAGGAGATTCTGTTCCCAGATGAGCCGATGGGGTTTGAATACTACTATCTGTATTCATCGGAGGAGAATACGTCAATCACACCTGGTGATTATGCGTCCATGAACGGCAAGACCGTTGGCGTCACGAGTGGGACGATACTGATCGAACTCTTGAAGCAATGGGGCGCAAAAAAGAATGTGGATTTCAAACTAGTCGAATACGAAGACATTTCGGAGAAGGAGGCCGATTTGTATACGGGGAAGATTGATCTTGACTTGGAACTCAGCATGCTTGCGAAACGTAATCTTTCTGCGGTGGAAAAAGTCGGCTCGTCTGCTTATTATCTGGTTGCAAACAAGAAAAGGCCTGATTTGATTGACGACATCAATTTCGTGATGGATAAAGTACTGAGCAACGACCTTTATTTTTTCTCCAAACTTCAGGAACGGTATTTTTCCGACACTGTGTTGAGCCGCAATCTGACATCAGAAGAAAAAAACTGGATTTCAGATCATAAGGTGATGCGCGTTGGTTTCTTCGACAATTATCTTCCATTTTCCGCAAAGGATGAGAACGGCAAGCCGATAGGCGCATGCGTTGAGGCAATCCTGGAAATTATCAAGCGTTTGAAATTGGAAGATGAGGTGGAAGTCGAATTCATCTGTTATGACAATCAGGAAAAGGGATACAAGGCGGTTGAATCAGGGGAAATCGATCTGATGTTTCCCGCATATATCAGCAATTCGGTCAAACAGGATTATCGCATCATTGGCGGCAAGAGCCTTGCGACGCTTGTAAGCGATCTTGCGTTTCTGGATGATTACGGGGAGGGCAAGGACAAGCGAATTGGTGTCAACAAGAACAATCTGATGCAATATTACTACAGCAAGGATTCTTATCCTGACTCGAAAATCGTGTTTTACGATGATATCCATGGATGTCTCGACGGATTGTTGGAGGGGACATCGGACGGAACTTTTCTGAACGGAGTCCGAGCCGAGGCTTTGTTGAAACCAGGCAAATACCGTCCAATTAGATCGGTGCGTGCCAAGAACGATTTTCAAATCCACATGGCATTTGCCGAGGACGATATTGGACTCATGCTGCTGATGGACCGCGGATTGACGATGCTTGATTCAGATTTCATCAACAAGGCATCCTATTCATACGTTGGGCGGATTTACACGTTTTCCATGATGGATTTTCTTCAGGACCATATCCATCTGGTAATCACCATTGTCGCCATTCTGGTTGCGCTGACCGTGGCTCTGATCGGCTATCTGATCAGCAATCGGAAACTGCGCGGAATCAACAGGGCACTGGTGGAATACTCCGAAACCATCGAAAAACAGAGACAGCAGGAGTCTGAACTGAGGGAACAACTCGAAAAGAAGCAGAACGAACTCGAGGAGGCTTTGCAGATGGCGCAGGCCGCCAACCGTGCAAAAACGACGTTCCTGAGCAATATGTCCCATGACATCCGTACTCCGATGAACGCGATCATCGGGTTCGCTGGCCTTGCGGCAAGCCACATCAATGAAAAGGAACACGTCAAGGACTATCTGGCGACCATCACGCGATCGTCGGAACACCTCCTCTCGCTGATCAACGATGTCCTGGATATGAGTCGAATTGAATCAGGCAAGATGACTTTGAACGAGAAAGTCGAGTCTTTGACGGATATCCTTCATGGGCTTCGGGACATCGTTCAGGCTGATGTCCAGGCAAAACAGCACAATTTCATCATTGATACAGTGGATGTCAGCAACGAATTCGTGTACTGTGACAAACTGCACCTCAATCGGGTGCTGCTCAACTTGATTTCCAACGCCATCAAATACACGCATCCAGGCGGAACGATATCGCTGCTGATCAGACAACAAAAATCCGCTTCAAAAGAAGGCTATGGTGCTTTTGAGTTTCGTGTAAAGGACAATGGCATCGGCATGAGCGAGGAGTTTGCCAAGACGATCTTTGATCCGTTTACACGTGAAGAAAACTCCACGGTTTCGGGCATTCAGGGAACTGGACTCGGAATGGCAATCACCAGGAACATTGTAGAGATGATGGGCGGCAGGATATCCGTCACGTCAAAGAAGGGCGAGGGAACCGAATTCATTGTTCAGGTGGATTTCAAATTGGCCGACAAAAAGGAAGCAGAGCAGCCAGACAAAGATGAAAAGATTATCTCGTTGAAAGGCATAAAGGTCTTGATGGTTGACGACAGCGAACTCAACCTCAAAATCGGAAGGTTGCTGCTTAAAGAACAAGGCATGATTGTCGATACCGCGCTGAACGGGCAAGTTGCGGTTGATATGATCAGGGAGAACGGGATTGACGCATACGACTTCATCCTGATGGATGTCCAGATGCCTGTGATGGATGGCTATGAAGCAACCTCTATTCTCAGAAAACTGCCCGATGGAGATAAACTGAAGATCATCGCATTTTCTGCCAATGCCTTCGAGGAAGACAAGGAAAAGTCTTTGAAGGCAGGAATGAACGGACACATCACGAAACCGTTGAAAATCAACGAACTAATGAATGAATTGAAACGATTCATTGTGTAATGTGATAAGATGTTCCGAATGAGTTGCAAATGGTTCTGTTCTTCATGGGGAAAATACTTAAGTCTATAACCAAACAAAAAACATTATGAACGAAAATCCCGTTATTGATCAAACTGACGGCAATACTTCGGCGAGTCAAAATCCAGTCATTGGAATCACTTTGGATTCTTCCAAGACGCAGGGGCGGATTCGAAATATCTTGGGCATGAATAACTCCCCGCGCATCGTCACCGAATCTTGCATGTTAATGGAAAAGGAGTATTTCAAGGCCTTGGCGCCAGCCAGGGTGCGCTATCATGATGCCGCACTTGAAAATCCTGGATTTGCGCTGATTGACGTCTCGCGAATCTTCCCGTTGTTCAGGGCAGACGCAAATGACCCCGCAAACTATGATTTCAAACCAACGGATCTCTATCTGAAGCAAGTTGTTGAGTGCGGTACACCCATTGAATTTCGGCTTGGAGAATCCATTGAACATTCGCAGGAACAATTCCGTGTCAATCCGCCTGCTGACCTTGACAAATGGGCCGACATTTGCGTGAATATCATTCGCCACTACAATGATGGCTGGGCGGATGGTTTTCATTGGAACATTCAGTATTGGTCAATCTGGGAGGAACCTGGAAATGTCCCGAAACTTTTCAATGGTGACTATGGTATTTATCTTAAACTCTTCGTCACGACATTCAAGAAGATCAAGGCCGCCTTTCCGAATGTGAAAGTTGGCGGAACCAACGATGCTCTTCCATTCAGTTTCCCGAAGATGCGGATTGAACGGTCGTTGCAGTATTTTCAGGATGAGGGTGTCCGTCCAGATTTCCTCTGCTATACCCAATATGCCAGAAAACCCGATGAGTTTATCGAGAGCGTAGAGAAGATTCAGAACATCATGGACCAATATGGCTATGGTCCCGAAACAGAACTCAATATTTCCGAGTGGCACTATTCTCCAAGTTCATGGAATTTGCAGGGTTACAATGCTCCTGAAATGCATGACCATGTCAGCGCAGCATTTGCCACGACGACGCTCATTCGCTTTCTTGACACCCGTTTGACCTGTGCATTCCACTATTTATGGCAGGCATCATGCTGGGGATTGTTTGACAAATTCATGAAGCCGTATCCGTTATATCATGGGCTCAAGTATTTTACGGAAATGGCCCAATGTGCCAGCCGATTGGCATTGGACGTGGATGCAGAAATGCCAAAGGACGTCTGTCTGCTTGCAGGAACGTTAGAAAATGGCAATGCCAGATTGCTTGTCTCGTGTTTTAAGTCACCCAAACTCACACTTGTCATCAAGGCCCCTGAATATGCTTCCTGCCAGATGAAATCCATAACATCCAACAATGACGATTATGATGAACATCATTCTTTGGCAAGGATGGAAGAGGGCTTTGTCATCTCTTTGGATAATGAGGAATCCGCAGTCTTCCAACTTGAGTTTGAGAAGTAAGTGGCATTTGAAAAGAACACTCTGAAAAAAACAGTACTTTCATTTGAAAATGTTTCTTCAAAGATTATTGTAAAAATGTTTTATCTTGTTGTTCTACAGGCATTGTCAGACTTATAATCTAGGAAGGAATTTTGGCGAACAGAAAGGAGTATCTTTCTCTTTGAACATAGCCAGCGGCGTTCCCGCTGGAGTCTGTGCTTCGTGATGTACCGAAATTAGGACCTTTTGAATACTCGCATAAAAGCACACGGGAAGCACGCTCACCCCTTGAGCGTCTTGTTTCGTGCTTTTATGGTGGTCGTCCTAAGCCTCGGTACATCACGGAATAGAGACGCTCTTTTTTGATTTTGGAATTGTCAACTATCAGGAGTTTAAACAAGTGAGCAACTAGCGTTTCTTTCTCATTGACATAGCCAGCGGTGTTCCCGCTGGAGTCTGTGCTTCGTGATGTACCGAAATTAGGACCTTTGGAATACTCGCATAAAAGCACACGTGGAGCACGCTCACCCCTGGGCGTCTTGTTTCGTGCTTTTATGTGGTTGTCCTAAACCTCGGTACATCACGAAAATGAGACGCTCTTTTTGTGTGCATGTTTTGGGGGATGAAAAAAACAAAATAAAAAAGAAAGCCTTAACATTTAGGAGAACGAAAATGATGAAAAAACTAGTGTTGTCTTTATTCTTGTATATCATAATGGGATCTCTTATAGCGGGAAGTGTTACTGCAAAGCCTGGTTGTCAGTTTCTAGTTTATTTACGAGATGGCAAGAAGATATCCGAATCGGATCCTGTGGAAATTGCAATTGACAAGGATGACTATTTTTCTGAATATGCTATAAAGAAGCATGGTTTTAACTCTCGTTGGGGGAAAGATCTAAGAGTATTGTGGAAAGGTTTTATTTTGATTCCACAAGATGGTATGTATTGTTTTTCTGGCAAATTTGTGATAAAAAATTCAAAAAATGGACATTATGCTTCTGTGAAAATTGGAGAAGATGAACTGTTTTATGTGTGTATAAATCCTGATGATACAATTAAAAAAAAATGGGGAACGGATGCAGACTCGAAGGAAATCGAATTGAAAAAGGGTGCTTACTCATTTGAAGTATTCATGAATATCAATGGACCTGCGTTTGGAGTTGGCAACAGTTTTGTCTTGAAATATTGGGATGTGAAACGTCCGCTTGTTCAGCAGAAGATTTATCCAGGCATGCTTTATCATAAAGTTGAAGCGGATGAGTAAGTGTCTATAATGATAAGGATAATGTAATTATCAATGACGAGGTGACAACATGATGAAGAAACTGGTGATTTTTGCGTTGATAGCCTTTGGTGTGCTTATCTTTGCAGAGGAGCATGTTAACAATGAGCAGGAGAATGTGAAATATAAACAGGGATGCAGGGTACAACTTTGGTTGATTGGAGAAGATAAGGCACCTTTGGAAGTAGGGATTGACAGGAGCGATAGTTTTTCCGAAAACAATTTGAAGGATATGCCTTCCTTTGCCTCGCATTACAATTATGCTCGAATGATTCATTGGAGGGGGCTGATTAATATTCCACATGATGGCACGTATTGTTTTTCAGGCTCACTGGAAGAGACCGACCGTTATAAATGGACAGATGTATGGGTTGGTGTCAAAACAGGAGAACAAAAGTTCAGACGATTATTCGGTTTGGGTATAAATATAAAAACAACAGATGGAAAATTACTCACAGATTCGGCGACAGGACGAGTCAATCTGAAGGCAGGTTTGGTCGATGTAATTGTTTTTATGAATAAATATTCTGGAAAATGGGGAGCGAATCCATTTACTCTAAAATTCTGGGATGTCTCAAAGCCGATGGAGCGGCAGACAATTAGGCCGTCAATGCTCTTGTATCCAGAGGATTGCGTATTCTTTTTTTTGCAGGAAGAATGATTCGATGAACTGTTGTTATTATAATAACCAATGTAATTAAATTCCGAAAATGAAAAACGAGGTATGTTGAGATGTCTCGGAAACTGATACAAATAATCTTATTGTTGTGTTGTTTTGGTATTTCAGTCATGTTGTTGTTTGCGACTTCATTGTTCAGAAACGATCATACGCAGGAAATACTCAGAGAACTCTATCCTGATTTGTCTCCGTCAGACTTTGACATAAGCAATGTCAAGGTGAAATATCAAAATCAGATAGGGCGAGAACGCCATGTTTTTGTATCGTTCAATGTTATACCCAAGGCTAACTTCTACCAATACAGGACGGAACAGGTAGGAAACTTGATAATCTATCGTGTCAACAAAGTAGATTTTGGCCAGTGTGGAAAAGAGGTAACGGATTACGAATTTACTATTAATCATGGTAAATATGAGCCTATTTCAAAACTTTGTCCAATATCCACCAGGGATTGGATAACGCAGAAGACACTTGATGATATTAGAAAAAAACTAAAAAGCAATGACAGGATAGAGAACATTGTTATTTTGGATGGAGAATTAGTCAAGGAATCTCAAGCATTTGTGGAAGGTGTTGTGCAGGAATGCAGAACAAAAATAAAACAGTCAAAAGAGCGTTTAGCGACTATTCGGGGTAAATTGCCTCCGCTGTATGAAAGGATTCATGAAGCGCTTGGGATTTATGACAAGATTCATGAAGGAGGTGACAAGAGGGAAATGGCTTATGCTTATGCTTGGCAAACCCTTCAGCCTTTGTTGGCCGAATACAATGATTTTGAAAATGGCCTTCTGCCAGAGCGCGAGATGACCGACAATATTGATGCACAACTGGTCCCATACAAATCCATATACGAATTTAGACCGATGCTTGAAAGTCTCATTGGTGAGATTGACAACCATCGAAAGCAACTCTCAGCAGGATTGGCAAATCATGATATCAGAGATTTCCTAATATCACATGTCATTCCTTGCATTCAATATCGTAGGGGGGAGCAGAAACGACTTGAGAGTCTTCGCAAGAAAATCCGTGAAAAAAACATTTCTCTGCAATCAATGAAAGTTGAGGAATTGTCAGAGCAAGATTTTTCAGACATGCAGAAAGCCATTGAAGAAGAAACTGGCAGACTGGAAGGCACGTTGAATAAATTGAGGACTCAATATACTATGCTTCCAGAGTGGAATGTTATAATGGATGAAAAGGAACATCAAACTGTTAAAAATGATATTTCCTTGCAGATCAGTGAATTCAAAAAACTTCATGAGGAAGTGGGAACTGTACTTACGAAGATGAAGAGTCAGTCCTATTTCGTCAAAATCATGGCTGAAGCCAGAGAATTACTCCAACGATATACTACTGAATTTCCCGACATGGAAAAGAAGTTTGAAGAATTGGATCATATTGACGTGGAAAAGGTTGCTAAGGATGCGACTGAATCGGAACAGAGAAATCTGGGAGTCAAGATTGATCGCATGCGTATTATGGCGGCTAAAAGTAGGGCACTTGATGGTTGTTTGGAGCAATTTGATTCTTTCAACGTGATCCTGAATTCAAAGATTCAGATGCTGGCTAACAATATCATGCAGTTGAAGAACTACGCAGATAACAGTTTTAGCACAAGAGAGCAAAAAGAAGCAGTTTTAGAGATGGGGGATAAAATGGAGGAGTTGGTTGCAAGAATCGAAAGGCTTTCCCAAAAGACTTCTGCTTCGTTGGCTTATAAGAAAGAGGTCGCGCGGACAGAGAGCCAAAAAACACCGTGGGATGAAATCGACATTGGGGGTGATAACAATGAGCCAAAAAATATACCTCCATCAAGTTCGAATCAGCAGCCTAAACGTTTGCCAGGTTTGCCCATATCCCCAACGCCTCCGTCAGGATCTGGTCTGAAAAAAATTCAATTTCCGCAACCCCCAACGCCTCAGTCAGGATCTCATTATCCGCAAAAAAATCAATCTCCGCAACCCCCAACGCCTCAGTCAGGATCTCATTATCCGCAAAAAAATCAATCTCCGCAACCCCCAACGCCTCCGCCAGGATATCGTCCTCCGCAAAAAATACGTCCTTATAGTGTTCCTGTGCCAGACCAGAACGGTAAAGTGATTTTGGATTTTGTGAAGTAACTTTGGGAGAATGAAATATCTGTAAACAGGCGCAACTGTTTGCGTAGAAATAGTTGGTTGAACAAATTTCGAGGGGATATATGAAAGGAAAAGTCGCTTTGCTTATATTGTTTGGATTGTTGCTCATAGGGGCGATTCTCGCCATTGCGAAGCAAGCATTTGGAGCATTGTTTTTTCTGGGAGTCATTGCAACGATTGTGGATGTTTGTCTGCACCAAGACAGTTGGATGAGTCAGATTGCGAGGAATACCCTTGGTGGATTATTCGGTGCATCGAACAGCAGCACCCCTGAAGGTTGCATGATGAATGTTGCTATTACAATTTTGATGATTCCAGTTATGCTTTTATTAGGAAACATCATATCCTTCATCGGGTTCTTTGTTCTTTTGTTTCAAGTACTCGGGGAAATCGCAAGTGGAGAATCGTCTGACGAATCCCAACCTGCTGGTGCCCAAAAAGCGGCTGAGCCTAATACTGCTCCGGCAACCACTTCAGGAACTACTCCTTCGGCCAGTGGAAATTCGGCGGCTTCTGCTCCAGACTCGACGGATGTCGATAAGATATGGGGAAGCGTTCTGGAGTTTTCAGTGAAACCCATGACAAGCGCCGAAGGCATCAAACTTATTTCCAAATATAACACCATAGTGCAGAAACTCATGGGAGACAAGGAGGAAAACTAATGGATAATTCTCAACAAGAAAAATATGCATTGACGAAATTGGCGGAGGAGCATGGCCAGGACATGGTTCGCGATATGCTTGCCAGAGCGGACCAGATGGTCAATCGAACGTATCTCCCCGCATGCATCAATCGTTCCGTTGTCAAGGCGGAACAGAAAGAAATTGACAACATACTTGCGAACACGACACTCTATAAATTGAGTCGTTTTGTGTTTAATTCAGGGGAATCAGTGGTGGAAAAACTCAAATCCGTTTATTTGGCGTTTGCAGATTTGCCTCAGCACGCCACACTATTTTTCATCCTCTCCAATAATTATGTTCTAACGAGGGTTGCAGGTGGTTTTCGCAAGAGCATTCAATTTGACATCTATCTTGGTATCCGAACGGATATCAATGACGGACGGGAATCTGTCACTCTTTTCAAGGATTCATTTCTCGGCGCATTTCCTGGTAGCCAACTTGAACCCATTGAGAGAATCGCTGAGGTGAAGGCGATAGAAGAGCGTCTTCGCGGGAAACGCAATGTCGTCGGCGTGACGGTCATGCCGTCAGTCAAGAAGAACAGTGACGAGAAGACATCGCTGGTTGGGCTGGAGCAGTTTATCGATGTGATGAAAGACCGCGAATACACGGCTATTCTGACCGCTAGCGCCGTGGAGCGTGCCGTGATTGAAAAACGCAAACGTGAACTGGAGAACCAGTACACCCGTCTTTCGCTCGTTCGCAAATTCACAATGACGGTAGGGACGAACCAGAATAAGACCGTCAGCGAGACGGTTGGTGAATCATGGGGGAAAAGCCGTTCGGAAGGCAAGAGCTTGACGAAGACAACATCGAAGGGGCATTCTGAAGGTTTTGGAAGAGGGGTGCAGGAGGGGGGACATGATAGTCATGGGAGTGCAAACTCTGGAAACGGTTTCAGCATGAATGATTCATACGGGTCAAGTTGGGGTACGAGCGAATCCTGGAACGAATCTGATACATGGGGGGTCTCAGTTTCCGAGGGCGAAAGCATAAATGATGGAGAATACTATGGCATAAATATAGGTGAGACAACGAGTGAGGGGAAAGGCTCAAGTGCGTCCCAGACCTACGAAGTCGAGAACAAGAACGTTGTCGAAATGATGAAGAAACTGGACAATGAACTGGCGCGCATCACGGATTCCGAGGCATATGGCCTGTGGGAGTGCGCGGGATATTTCATGGCCGATGACAAGCACCGCGCAGTTTTTGCGGCCAACGCCTACAAAGCGCTTGTCCTTGGCGACAGTTCTTCGGACGAGCGAAGTTACACGTGCCATTGGGAAGCAGAAGGAGGCAATGATAATCAAATCAGCGACCTGTGCCAGTACATCTCCCATGGCATTCATCCGCGCCTGAAAGCGTCGTGGGAATCGAATGACGCTCCATTCAGTGAAGTCATGCCGACCAATGCTGTCAGCGGGAAGGATTTGCCGTATTTCCTTTGTATGCCGTTGAAATCGGTTCCTGGTGTTGTGGTAGATTCCATTGCCTCGTTCGAGCGCAGTGTCCAGATCAAGCAATTGCCTGGAGGGAAAAATAATAAAACTTTTCAGCGTTCCATTCGTTTGGGCACGGTGTGCCACATGGGGGAGGATGACCACACGGAAGTCAATCTGAATCTGGAGTCATTTACAAAGCATTGTTTCATCACGGGATCGACGGGCTCGGGCAAGTCCAACACGATGATGCAGTTGTTGCAGGAGATTATGAGACTGAGCGATGCTACGAAGACTTCTGAGGGTAAGATTGGCTTTTTGGTAGTAGAGCCTGCCAAAGGGGAATACAAGCACGATTTGAAACAAGTCTCTGGACTGCAAGTATTCACGACCAATCCCCAATGGGAGAAATTGTTGCATTTGAATCCATTCCGTTTTCCCGACGGAATCCATGTCCTTGAGCATATTGATCGCCTGCTAAACATATTCGGTGCCTGCTGGGAGTTGACGGCGGCGATGCCTGCGATTCTCAAGAAGGCGGTTGAGCGTTCCTATCAGAATATTGGATGGGATTTAGGCAGTTCCTTCTATTTGGAGGGTGACACAAAACGATATCCGACGTTCGCCACCATTGTCCAGGAACTGCGCAAAGTTATTGAGGAATCCGATTATTCGAAGGAAGCGCGTGGCAATTATACGGGGGCGTTGGAGACGCGTGTCGAATCGCTCGCGGGGGGAATCCAGCGACGAATTTTCTGCAGCCCCCATGACATTCCATACGAAGTGCTTTTCGACGGTAGAACCATTGTCGATTTAAGCCGTCTTGGCTCGATGGAGACAAAGTCATTGATCATGGGCATTTTGGTCATGCTGATGTCCGAGTGGCGGATGGTTTCAACGCACGGCGAGAATCTTCCGCTTCGCCATGTCACTGTCATTGAGGAGGCTCACAACCTTCTGAAGAATCTGGCGCTGGACGGGGGCGGGCATGGAGGCTCCAATGTCGCAGGCAAGTCGATTGAGATGATCAGCAATGCCATTGCGGAAATGCGAACCTACGGCGAAGGCTTCATCATTGTGGATCAGTCGCCAGGTGCAGTGGACATTTCAGCCATCAAGAATACCAATACGAAAATTGTCATGAGATTGCCCGAACAGCATGACTGTGAGACGGTCGGGAGCGCCATGGGGCTGGATGACAGACAGAAGATTGAGATCGCCAAATTGCCGCCTGGCCACGCGCTTGTCATGCAGGACGGCTGGATGGGAGCGGTGATGGTCAGGGTGAACAAAGCCGTCGACACCAGTGGCGTGCCAGAGTTCACAAAAGAGAATGAAATCCGCGAGATACGCGCCAAACTTGCGTTTCGTGTCGCGGAGGCAGGCTATTCATGGTATAACCATCTCACTGCTGTCTCGAAAAATGAAACTACGGCTGTCGCCCCGAAGTCTTTGGACAAGCAAGAACTTTTGAATTATATCGACGAGGCGCTTGCCCAGGGAAGAATTGGCCCCGCACGGGCGGACGAACTGCGTGAGACATGCTTGTATCATTGGAAAGAATACAAACTTGACGACAACACGGTGGCTAAGATTTCGGCACAGAATCATGGTGCGTTGGCAGTGGATTTACTCGGTTGCGAAGATAGTTGGCGCATCTTTCTGGCAAAGACCGTCGAACTGCCCTTCCAGATGCCAGAGCCCATAGGGGACAGCGGTCAGATGAATCAGAAGGCATCAGCCAATGCAGAGTCGCTGAAGAAGTTGATGCCGCAGACTCAGGCGAATCAACCCAAGGGGAATCAACATAAAGGTTATACTGTTTTCGGAAGCATTCTCCATGGATATGTCCCTAAGCAATTAAGAGACAAAGACGCGATGATCGCATTGGAAAAATGCGTCCGCGAATATTTACTCAAAGATGGAATCTTCACGAGTGGCGGAAGTTATGCAGATTATAAAAACTTCGGACGAAGACTATCAATTAATGTTCGTTTGAAAGATTAGTTTAAGTATTGAAATGGTAAGTTCTTGGGAGTTCGTATGCCAACGCTGAACATCACAGTTGATGAATATTGGGGCGAAAACACAGCCAATGGCTTTTCTGGTAGCAGTGAGCCGCTGTTATGGCTGGGCAATCTGCTAAGCAAGTCATACGGTGCCGCAGACTGGATTGGAAAGAATTTGAGCGCGGAGTCGCGGCGTCAAGGAGGCAAGTCAAACTGCAAGGTCGTGGTTTCCAACAGCCGTTTTATTCACAGGTATTTGAAAACCGTTTCATTGTCGGATGAGGTCAGAGTACTGGATAATCGCGATGACAACTTCAAGGCTTTTTTTGATTTTGAAGTCATTGGAGAAGAGCCTGAAATGGACCAGTCGTTTGAGCCACGTCTGAAGGAACTCAGTGGTTTGTTTCATAAAGCCCAGTTAGATGTTGAGCCGCAGGACATATATATCTATCGTGAAAACGGAAAGGAATGGGCGCATAAGTTTGCGGAGACAATGCGTGAGAAGTACTCGCTGTTGTGCAGCATGGGACTGGAGTTCATCGTTCTGGATGATGATGGTTTCAGAAATTTGCAGGGGATGCCTGGAAAACGTGAGCGAATCCTTGCCGTGATGAGCATAGACTCCGCCTCTGAAAAAGACATGAGTAAAGACGTCTTGCCAAGAATTGTCTTTGGAGTGCAGCAGCATGACAATAACTGTATCTACATGTTTGGAGACGAAAGGTATGTTGATTTCTGGAATGTGAATAATGACGCGGAACTTGAGGACACATTGGCGCTCTATGCAGACTATTATATGCTTAAGCCGATGTTTATGTATTATCGAATGGAACTCTTGAAAAAGCCATGGAACTTCATGGACACTAAGTTGCTTCTTGAAATCGGCTTGAAGAAAAAGTCGAACCTTCTTGATGGAAGACAAGGGCGCACGGTTGTCTTGGGGACGTCGATCGAATATCCTTATGTCTGTTGCTTTCCATTTGGTGATGATAAAGCAGAGAAGAACAACGTCGAAGTTTCAAGCAGCAAGAATCTCAAGGTGTGGTCTGAAGATCATACCGTTGTCGTAAAGGCATTAGGAGACATGGCTCCCGCAGATGGCTCGATTGAATTTTCCTCGAAGATGCCTTTGTTCGTCTGGAGAGGCGGTAGTGTATTGGAGGAATGCCGCATAGATTCCGCAAGCCAGTTATATTCAAGCAAAATCACGCTTTTCGTTGAGGGAAATGGCTTGTGCCATTCGTTCAATCTGACGGGAAGCACCAACAGGTGTGCCGTTGGAGACGAATTGACCTTTAAGGTTGATGCACAATATTGGCTTGGGCGGGACCGTAAAATCAACGAAGAACTGGTGTGGCTCTGCAAAGGAAAGCCTATTGACGAATCCTCCTTGAGCAATAATAGAACCGTCTTGAAGATGATAGCCTCGGAACCAGGGGACCTTGAAATCTCCGCACGGACATCGTTGAGTTTTTATGAATCAAAATGCCATGTCAAGGTCTTTGCCCATGCCAATCGCATCAAGATTAATCTTAATCGACTCAGCGGCAAAGAATCGGACTTTTGTATTGTGGATTCAACTGAAAAGGATGATGTGATTAAAGTTCGTTGCGAGGGGAATGCCGTTTTTTCACTGGTTGCCACGGCAGTCAATGACGAGCATCAGGACGTATGGAATAGCAGTTGTGACATTGACGGAATGGGCAACGGTGTGTTGGTCAGGGCAGGGGATTCTGGTTCTCATACGTTGACGATCAAGGCGTTGGATCCTGACGTGAAATTAGAGCGCAAACTGGAGATAAAGGCCGTTTTTGACCCTGGTACAATATGGAGCATCGTACTACTGGCCACCATGCTCGTTGGCTTATTTACACATTTGGCTTGGTTTGGACTGAATCCTGTGCTATTAGCAATCTATGCTCTGACTCCAATCGTCATGATAAAACAAATAGGACAAAGCAGGGAACTTCTTCGTACAGAAGTTCAAAGGTTTGTTTTTGTCTTAGGCCTGCTTTTCTGGATTGGTATTATTGCCATGTCGTTTTTTGAGGAGATTCTTTAAATTATTATGGGATTTGGAGCGGAAAATCACGAATTGCGTTTTGATGGAGTTTCCAAGCCTGAAACACTTGAAAGAGAGATATCGGGGGAACTTGATATCCAGGAGGAATGCATGCATCTTCGACAGCAAATTGAAGAGGACTGTAATTTCCATCCTGATTATATCTGGTGTATCGAACAATTACGAGATAATTATTCAACTTTTGAATTGGAGCAATTGGAATCTAAATATATTGCGGAAGAAATTTCCGCAAGAAATGCCTTGCTGTTTGCCCCCAAAGGTGAACAAGGAGAACTGCTAGATAAGTTGCGTCAGGCAATGATGGCGAATATCATGCTTCGAAAAGTGCTTGAAAACAACAAGGAAAAATCATGACAGAGATAGAAGGGTCAGCGTCGTTCGAGCAAATCGAATCAACTCCAGAGCCAGAAATGCCAGACTCTGGTTGGGAGGGAATGGAAGAAGACTATTCGGATGGCCCCGTCGATGACGGCATAGAGGATTATGCCGACGAGTCAATTGATGCAAATGGAGATCCAACGGAAGACGATGATTCTGGTGATGGCTCCGTCGATGACAGCATAGAAGATTATACAGACGAGTCACTTGATGCAAATGGCAATCTGACCGAAGACGATTATGAGACGGCTGGTGTCGTGGACGACGGCATAGAGGATTATACCGACGAGTCACTTGATGCGAATGGTGATCCAACGGAAGGCGATTATGAGACGGATGGTTCCGTCGATGACGGCATAGAGGATTATACCGACGAGTCACTTGATACGAATGGTGATCCAACGGAAGGCGATGATTCTAGTGATGGTTCCGTCGATGACGGCATAGAGGATTATACCGACGAATCATTGAATGCGACTGGAATCGATGATACAGAAGTGATTGAAAACGAGGATATTGTCGCTGAAACAGAACCATCCGATGACGATGCAGAGCCTCCTGCTGACGATACGGCAGTCACAGACAACACGGAACCGTCCACGGAAGATTCAGAGTTGCCAGACGACACGGAAGTGCCAGACGACACGGAGGTGACAGATGGCACGGAATCCCCTGCTGACGATTCAGTGGAGACAGACAACACGAAGGTGACAGATGACACGGAGGTGACAGATGGCACGGAGTCCCCTTCTGACGATACAGTGGAGACAGACGACACGGAACCGCCCGCTGACGATTCAGTGTAGACAGACCACACGGAAGTGACAGAAGAAACGGAGGTGACAGATGGCACGGACCAGCCCGCTGACGA
>JAGCTA010000409.1 GCA_017963875.1 Victivallales bacterium
CCTGATCCGCTTCGGCTTCACCTGCCGCCGCGCGTGCGTCCGCCTGCTTGATGGCGATACGGCGTTCCTGATCCGCTTCGGCCTCACCTGCGGCCGCGCGTGCATCCGCCTGCTTGACGGCGATACGCCGACGCTGATCCGCCTCGGCCTCACCTGCCGCCGCTTCGGCCTCAGCCTGTGAAACGGCTATACGCTCCAATTTTTCTGCCTCAGCCGCACCGATGCTACCTTTGCGTGTTTCTTCAGCGACATCAATTTTCGCCTTGTTGATTGCTCCAGCCGCCGCGCGTTTTCCGATAGCCTCGATATAGCCAGATTCATCTGTAATATCCGTAATATTGACATTCAGCAGCACCAGACCGATTTTGTTCAATTCCTCCGCGACATTTGCCTCGACCGCACGTAGAAAGGTCTCGCGGTCCGCATTGATTTCCTCAATCATCATGGATGCGATGACCAGACGGAGTTGTCCAAAGATGATATCCTTCGCCAATTCGGAAATCGCCTCTGGGGTCTGCCCGAACAAACGTTCCGCCGCATTGCCCATGATTTCTGGATTCGTGGATACGCCGACGGTAAAGACTGAGGGGACATTGATACGGATATTCTGCTTGCACAGCGCATTGTCGAGATTCACGGTAATCTGCAACGGACGCAGTGAAATGTATCCATAATCCTGGAAAATCGGCCAGATGAATTTCGCGCCACCATGGATGCATTGCGCGGCCTCATGGCCGCCTGTCTTACCGAAAATGACCATGATTCTATCGGATGGACATTTACGGTAGCATCTCGTCAGTGAATAGAAAATACCGATGATGACAATGCCGACTAGAACCGCTGGAAAAATGACCATTGATGGGCCTGGCATGATTTCTGCCTCCTATGATGTTAATATAAGACGTTTTTTATAAATATATTAAGTTATTTTAACCGATATTATTTCAAAACCTTGTTACTTTTTCTTGACGAGATACACTCCATTTCCAAGAGCTTCGATGACCTCAATGGGGCTGCCTGTGGAAATGGCGTCATCGGAACAGGCGGCAACCTCACGTGTACAGCCAGGAAGTTGGACAGTGATTTTCCCTCCAGGCGAACGGCCCGCAGGAATTCCCAAATAGACCGTCCCGCTTTTCCCTATCAAGTCACTTGACTGAATATTCCCCGACTGCTGCATCTTAAGCATCAATGCCATCAGCAGCGAAACCAAAACCATCATCAGAAGCCCACAGCCGATGGCAAGGGCAAAACCGCCCCAGCCTAGATGCCTGAACAATACTCCTCCCCAACCATAAAACGCGAAAAAGGACACGATGCCCTTCAGGGAGAAAAGATTCACATGCATTACGTCTTCCATCTGGACATCATCGACTGAATCCAGATTGGACATGTCCCCGTCAGCACCATCGATGCCCGTCTCATGCCCAGAACCGATTCCCATCAAGGACAAAATGAACTGTAAAACGAGAATCGTACTGCCGACAATGGCAATGAACATATAACTATTATCAAAAAGACTATAGAGATCCATGCGCTTTTCTCCTCTTCATTGCTTTCTCTGCTACCATGATGTTAACATAATATATCCATGATTTATTACAAAGAAAACATCAGCAGTTTTTTTCAACCCTAAATGGAATTCTGGGAAACCTTTCTACAACCTGAATCCGTGGAGCACCGAATAGCGAGGCGATTTCATGGAAAGTGGAGGGCGTGTATATAACATACGTGCTTGTCTCGCCGTAGCCTTTGGCGAAGGCGGAAGACTTGATAACGAAATCGACCGTTAGGCGGAACTTCACGGATTCAGGAATTAGAAAAGGTCACTGTGTGTCCCTGTTCGTGTAAGTTCAAGGACTAGCACGTCTTCAAACAACTTGTATATAAGAAGCCAATCAGGAGTAATATGGCATTCCCGACATCCCTTGTAATTTCCTATAAGTAAATGGTCGTGGTAATCGTCTGGAAGGGCCTGTCCTTCCGCAAGCATTTCAATGACCTTGTCAAATGCGGCCATATCCAATCCACGCCTCTGAACAAGTCTGTAGTCCTTCTTGAAATGAGATGTGAACTTGACATCGAATTTCATGAGTTAAGTGCTTTGCGTAGGCTCTCCATATCCCTGTAACCACGCACCATTGGGTCGTGCGCAATTCGTTCACCCTCGTCAATGGCCTCCAGCGTCTCTTTATTTGGAAGAGGTGCTGATGTCACGATAAAGGGAATCGCCTTGATTCTGGCAATCTGGCGCAGATAGATGTTTATGGCAGTGGACATATTCATTCCCATATCCGAAAGGCATTTCTCGACCTCTGATTTAAGTACGGAATCCACTCTAACACTGAAAGTTGATGTGCTCATATAGTCCTCCATTGTTTAACAAATCATATATAATATAGCACAATTACAATCAAATAAAACACAATATCACCATTTTATAGCAACTTTTCCAAGAAGCAACATTCTATTTAAGGTAGTTGCAAACCTTAAAAAACATAATAAATTGTGAGTCTTGGGCCTAAAAAAAACACACGGCGATTATCAGGAAGTCAAAAAAAGGTTTTAACCATGAAAGATATCAAGGCAATCATGATCTTACTATGGCTGGCAGTTGTTTGCTTTGGGAAAATAAAAGTGACCAATATGGTGGCAACGCCTCGTAAGCCATGGGATGGGATGATCGATATAACATTTGACGTCGAGGCAAATGACAGTGAAACCTATTGCATCCATGGTCAGGGACATGACAAGGCTTCTGATAAAAAACTTGCCATGAAATCCACCACGGGAGATGTTTTTTCATGTCTCCACAAAGGAAAAGGCACATATCATGTCGTCTGGAATGCACATAAGGATTATCCTTATCTGAAACCATCAAATATCTCTGTATCCGTTTCCGCACTTGAATTGGGACTAAAATATCTTGTTCTGAATCTGATGACTGGCGTTGTCCGAACAACGAATACCTCACCAGATTTAAACAATGACATCTGCCGTAAAGAGGAAATGTGGTTGCGGTGGATTCCACCAGGTGCCTTCATGATGGGCAGTCCAGAGAATGAACTTGGTCGATGGAGTCACTGGGAAATCCAGCACCAAGTGACATTGACTAAAGGATACTATATCGGCATTTTCGAGGTGACGCAGACTCAGTGGAAGTTGATTATGGGCGACAATCCATCAGATTATGCAGGAGAAACGCGCCCTGTGGAATATGTTTCCTACGATGAAATCCGAGGAAGCAAGGCGGGAGCACATTGGCCATTAGGCGGTCATGCTGTGGATTCTGATTCCTTTCTAGGTAAATTGCGTGAGAAAATGGATGGACTGCTGTTCGACCTTCCCACGGAAGCCCAGTGGGAATACGCATGTCGCGCAGGAACCACAACTGCCCTGAACTCAGGGAAAAACCTTACATCGACAAAGAAAGACCCCAACATGGCAAAAGTGGGAAGGTACGGGCACAACAAAAGTGATAAAAAAGGTGGTTTTTCAAAGCACACCACGGTCGGAAGTTATCTTCCAAATGCATGGGGACTGTACGACATGCACGGCAATGTCAACGAGTGGTGTCTAGACTGGTTTGCTCCGTACTCAAACGATACTGCGAAAGATTCCGCAAAAGAAAATAAAATGGGTACCTTGAAGTATGATTTGAATAAAAATCCCACGGGGCCAAGTTCTGGGGAGGAACGAATGTTGCGTGGCGGTTGCTGGGACTTCTCCGCATGGTACTGCCGTTCCGCTCACCGATTCCCAAACGCGCCGTCAATCCGCGACGGACGTCGCGGATTCCGTATTGTCTGCAACCCATTAGACAAGTAAATACTTTTTTCAGTCACTTCCTTCATCTTGATGATTGGCAGAAGCATCTTATGTTGACGGTGCGGTTGTTTTTGTTCAAATCCCGCCGACCGACTCATCCGTGAGCAACGCTTGCCTATTTCACTTCATGTTTCGATGAACAGACCGATGGGACAAAAACACTGTTTTGGGCAATATCTCACTTTCTCGCATACGGGATGAACTGGCAGTGCGCAATTGGTGCCTCGGGATACGCAGACAATTCGGGTTTCAGCGTTTCAGGGTGTCGCACCGTCATGGCAAGTCCTGCATCAGTCTGTTTCCATGAGACGGTGATAGGACCATCGGGCGTCGGGACGTCCCCCGATGCGAAGGCGTGCTTTCCAGGATAAGGCTTGGCCTCAAAACGCTTGAATCCTGCCGTCAAGGGTGAAACGCCCAGCAGGTACCGTTTTGCATAATACGCATGGATGCTGCTCCAGGCATGGCAGCAACTGCCTGCATAATCAAAATCGTCGCTTCCCAAGGGAGTTTCCCATAAGGAAGTCGCCCCGCTGAGAACAGGCGCATCGAATTGTCGTTCCAAGAAAGGTTCCACAGCCGCCCGCATCTTTGAAGTCCCCGCCATGAGCGCGCGAACATAATATGCTAGCACACTGTAACTCAATGCATGAAGTTCACCTGACTGAAGTTTCTGAAACACGCGATCGATTTTTGATTCGGGGACAAGGCCATTATATAACATGAGAGCCTGAATATGCTCGCTCGGCTTCACTTTGCCAGGAAGCAATGTCGCATAGCATTGGCTTTCTTCATCCCAGAAGGTCTTTTCCAGGCTCTCCCCAATCTCCTTGGCTTTATCCATAAGCCGTTGCGCCTGCTGCGGATTGCCGCAAACGGCATACAATTTCGCGGCAGATACAAGCGCCTCATATAGATACAGATTATATGGCGACTGCGGAAACTCATTCTGCCTGCTTAGGTTAGGAGTCCACTCAAAGAAATTCCATGCATTGGGATTCTCCTGCGCACGGTAAAGTCCCTTTGGGCCGCACGGTCTGGCGAGTGCCTTGTCCAGAATTTCCTGAACCGTCTTCTGGAATTTCTCAAAAAGCGCAACTGAGCCTGAATGCAGGCAATGTTCATACAATTCTGAAATCCATACGAGCGTAAAAGACGTAATAATCAGCATTTATTCATCGGGTCGTGATGGTGCCACGATACCGATGTCACCATTGCCAAAATAGGAACGTCCCAGCAAGTCGAGGGAGGTTGCGGCGAAATCATAGTTGCCCCAGGTATAATATCCATAAAGCATCTGGTTTCTTGAATCGTACGCATAGAGTGCCTGTTCACGCCACGGGCAATCCTCATAATGCTCATGCATGCATAATTTCAGCGTATCGACCGCCGTGTCATAAACCCGAAGGAACAATCTGTCGTCCAGCGACATGCGTCCCTGTTCAGGCAATGGCAGTTCCACTGGAACCAGTCCAGCATAGAAAATTGTGACAGGTGTGGAGGCATTGGTGATATGCAGTTCAACATACCTTGCGCCACACCGACGCAACGTATGTGAATAATTGCATCTTCCTCCACGGCAGATATATCGGTCGCAGAAATTTCTGTCATGAATTGAGCAGCGCACGCGGCCGTCCTCTAGATGTTCACCGTGCAGGATATCAATTACGGTTCCATCAGGAGCATCCGCAACAAACGACAGATATCCGACGGTCTCTTTGCCAAGATCCAAAATCACGTACGAACCATCCGCTCCTTCTGGAGTCTTCACAAAGGTCATGCCGAGGCTAAGGTCAGCCAGCAAAAGCCGTCCTTGACAGGACTTCTCGTCACAGAAAAAAGCTGCTTTTCTGTCTGAAAGCAGGAAATCGCCTGCACAAATTCGCGCAAACGTATCGCCTGCCCCCGTGCGTTTCAGCCAGCCTGTCTGCGCAACTCGCACATCTGGTGACGGCAATTCCCTTAGGCACGGGACTGGACGCGGCGTGAGCGCTCTCTCAAAATCTGTCTGCAAACAGGCGTCGCTCCATTCTTTGTCATCATAATCCGCGTCCATCCAGCCATCTTCCCCATGTGCGTCATAACACGACGTGAAGCCAAGTTGGGAAGAGACGGTGACCGCCATGCCAGAGGCATAGCATGCGTCTGGCCGCCATTTCCAACTGCCGTCAGTCTGGGCAAAAACACGGTTTACATCATCAGCCGCATGGATTCTTGCCGCAAGCCCAGGCACACCTGGAGTATATGTAAAGAATCGTCTCTTGATAAATTGGACACGAATTGCGACGCAGTTTTTCCCGACCTTCAGGAAATCTGTGATATCGATGCTTGAATACGTCTTTTGCTCTGGGAAATCCGAGAATTGCGTTATTGGGCAGCGTCTGCCATTGACAAAAGCGTCAAAAAGCGAATCTGCGCTGATATCCATGACAACATGTGCTGACTTTTCAGCAAGATCCACAGTAAACGTCTTTCTAAAGCAACGATAGGAATCCATTGCGTCATCATTTGCGGCAGTCCAAATCCAGTTCATTCTTTTTTCTCCTGTTTATGAATGTTACATATCAATCCACGTCATTGTCTCTTATGCTTTTGCAGCCAATTCCAGAAATTCGACGGCGAGGAGAACCCCAGTTCGGCGGCAATTTCCTTCTGTCTCATCCCCTGCTGAAAGGCAGCCTCAGTATATTCAACGCGTATTTTGTTGATGAAATCACCAATGGTGCAACCTGAATAGAGTCTGAAACGATGCGCCAGATAAAATCTGTTGTAGCCTGAGAGTTTCTCCAGTTTTTCCAATGAACAGCCACGCGCATTGTTTGTCCGAATGTATTTTTTGATGTTTTCTATGACCGTATCGAGTTTTGGGACGGCATCATCCCTCAAGGATTCATTTTGGCTGAACTGCAAGGCAATCTCATCCAGAATGGCGTTCATCGGTCCACGAAGCATCCGTTCATAGACTGTCTGGTCGGCATTCTCCATATTCTGGACCTGATTCCATCTTTTGTCAATCACCATGGCATACTCCTTCGGCAAGGAGAAGGAAGGGAAGCGGAGGCTGTATTCGCCGTGCTCCATCACTTTGATGGGAAACACTGAAATATCTGTATCAGGAACAAAATGAAGCCACAGATGAAACAGCCCCTGGTCATCAGGCTGATACCCATTCGAGTGGGTCATCCATGGTTCAATAAAAAAGACACTGCCAGGGACAGCGTCAAAAATCTGGTTGTTAAACATGTAACGCGATTCACCCTCAACCACGTAAAACGCTTCGCGCCGAACATGGATATGGCTGAATTGCAGGTCTGATGTTGTGGCTGGGCTTCCTTCAGAACAACGTGTGATGATTTGCTTTGTCGTGAATATCATGGGAAAGCCCTCCCCGAGGAAAGAGCAAGAATAAAGTATTTTTAGTTGGAAAACTCAATTGTGGATTTTTCTATTTGTGGTAAAATATATAGTGTTCTTTAAAAATACCTTTTAGTTTCACAAAAACAAGTTATCAGAAAAACATTCAAGGAGCGAATCATTATGGAAAAACTGGCTATTGATGGCGGCGCAAAAGTATTCACGAAGGACCTGACACCTGTCCGTTGGCCTCCCGTCTATCCTGAAACCGCTGAAAAACTGAAGGACATCTACCTCAACCACGGCTGGTCATTCTATGGGGCAGAGGAAATCAAATTCAACGAAGAATTCGCAAAATTCACAGGCGCGGCCAACTGTATCGCCATGGCGAACGGCACAGTCACGCTCCAGTGCGCATTGGAAGCCCTGGGCATTGGCGCTGGCGATGAAGTCATCGTCCCCGCATTCACATGGCTGGCCACTGGAACGGCCGTCGTGGAAACTGGCGCCCTGCCCGTTGTCGTTGACATTGAGCCAGACACCTGGTGTATTGACGTCGCGGCGGCCGAAGCGGCCATCACCCCGAAGACGCGCGCCATCATCCCTGTCCATCTGTTTGGTTCCATGGCGAACATGGACAAGGTAATGGCACTTGCACATAAATACAACCTCAAAGTCGTCGAAGACTGCGCTCACGCCCATGGTGGCCTGTGGGATGGCAAACACATGGGAACGCTCGGAGATGTCGGCAGTTTCTCCTTCCAGGAATCCAAGACACTGTCTTCTGGTGAAGGCGGCGCATGCCTCACCAACGATGACCGTCTGGCAGAAATCATCGGCCGTCTCTCCCATATTGGATATCCGTTTGGTGCAAAACAAGGCAAGAAGTACACGGCTCCGCCGATGGGCCTTGTCTGCCACAACTATCGCTTCACCGATTTCCAGGCGGCCATCCTGCTTGGCCAACTGGCTCATCTGGAAGAAGACACCATCAAACGTGAAAAGGCGGCAGAGTTCCTCCGCGCAGGTCTGGACGCAATTCCAGGCGTCAAATGCCAGGCACGTGGTGCCAAGGCGACCCGCCAGGGCTTCTACATGTTCGGCTTCTCCATTGACACAGCCCAATTAAAACCTGGACTCACCCGTGACAACGTCACAAAAGCCCTGGCAGCAGAAGGCCTGAATATCGGCTATGGCTGGGGTCATCCGATGTACCGCCAGAACCTTTGGTCCGTTCCGACGAGCAAATACCGCATCGATAGTTGCGCCGTCGCCGAAGACCTCATCTACAAGAGGATGTTCACCAGCCCGCTCTCCTGGCTCATGCGTCCGCAAGATGAACTCGAATGCTATATCGAAGCCGTCCGCAAAGTCATGACGGCATACCACGCCTGATAATTCATGGCCCGAGGCGAACAGCCTCGGGCCTTTTGCATTTTACAGCGCTGTGCGTTTGCGCTTCCACAATCACTAAAATTCATCAGAGGACATTATAAAATGAAGGAACTCATGTTTTTTGATGTCAATTGCCGCATTGGCGACAGCCAACTCGGTCCGCGCCCTGGCGTCTCAGAATTGCTCGCGGACATGGATACCTACGGCATTGACCGCGCATTGGTACGCCATGGCGACAACTCTCAGGGCGCAGAAATAACCAATGCCAGCCTCGCTCAAATGCTTAAAGAAGATACGGCGGAACGCCTGACTGGCGTCTGGTGCATTCTTCCGTCACAGTGTAACGAAATCCCCGAGCCCGACCAGTTCTTCGCGGAGATGAAGGCGAATCGCATCGGTGCCATCACGTTGAATCCATACGAGCACCGCTACCAGCCCAATCGACTCACCATTGGAAAAATCATGGACGCAGCCGCAGAACGCAAAATTCCCGTCCTGCTGGACGCTTTCTCCGCAAGATGGCCAGACCTCTTCACATTTGTCGAGACGTTCAAGAAAAACACGCTCATCTACATAGAAAGCGGCGGCAAATGGGGTTTCGACCGAAACATCCGTCCGTTGCTTGAGAACTATGAGCATTTCTACTATGACATGGCTGGCTACTGGGTTCCAGAAGGCGTCGGCGACCTCGCGCTAAAATACGGTGCCGACCGCATCCTCTACGGTAGCAATTTCCCAAGTTACAACCAGGGCTGCGGAATGCTTCAACTGAAGTATCAGCCTCAACTTGACGAAAAGGCAATCGCCGCAATCGCTGGAAAGAATCTGGAAAAACTGCTGAAGGAGGCACAATTATGACACAGA
>JAGCTA010000410.1 GCA_017963875.1 Victivallales bacterium
AAAGGAGACCGTGCGCCTCGACAAGGTCCTCGCCGTGCTTGAAACGCTCGGCATCGCCATCGAACTTTCACTAATGGGAGATGATGAATGATAGAATGGCTTGATGTATTTCTGTTGGGATTGTGACCACTATAGAATCAAAAAAAGGGAATCCATCATGGCATGCAAACCAGTTCTCAACGGAGTCTTGTGGAATCTCGGCAATTCACTTTTCCCCACTCAGACATTCAATTACACTGAATCAGCGGAAGATTGGAGGGCGGACTTTGATGCAATGCACCAAATTGGCCTCGATACCCTGATGCTTTTCACAGGCGTTCCAATTGGCATGACAACTCCAGCCGCAGCCGCTCCGTACCTCATCGAAATCATTGCCAGCGAATGCGACCGCAGAAACATGAATCTGATTATCGCCACTGGCGGGCATCCTTACTGGTGGGATGAATTGAAAATGCCCGATGAAATGACGCTTATCAATGGATTTATCGACCAGATATACGAACGCTATGGGCATCATCGCTCCTTTGCGGGATGGTATATCGATTATGAATTCTCGCTTCGCTACGGTGAGTTGGGAGACATGCTGAGGGAACTCTACCGAGAAACGGTAATATCCTGCAAGGCAAAAACTCCTGACCTGCCAGTGGTCGCCTCGCCCTTCTTCAATCCGCCGACCGAGACAAATATCATGAATTGCGGCCACCATGAGCCGCAGGAATACTACGAATACTGGAGAGACTTGATAGCCTTCTGCCATTTTGACGTTCTTGCCCTTCAAGACAACGGCGGGCAGCATCTGTCATTTTTCGAGGAATGCGTCACGGAACCCTACATCGCCGCCTTCGCCAAGGCCTGTGCGGAGAATGGCTGCCGCTTCTGGGGGAATGTGGAGACAGGGGAGTTCCTCATCGGTTCGGCCAGGGAGTTTACTGAGAAATATGGTAATGATGGCAATGTCAACAAGATTGACGATGGATGGCGTCCCGTGCCGATTGAAAGGCTGAAGAGAAAACTCAGGACGATGAGCAAATACAGCGAAATGAATATCAGTTGGGGATACCAGTATTACTACCGTTCATGCTTGAGCGAAGTGGGAAAGGCCGCTTACGAGAACTACAAGGCATTTTTACAGGAAGAATATCCTGACATGATTATCAAATAAGTAAGGAATGTCAAGAGCAAGAAAATTGTATGGACATATATCGCACCATGTTGGTACAGAATGGAATCGCAGCCCATTTGTTACCATGATTTTTGGGGGCTAGAACCTGTCCGACTAGATTCTTGGCATTTGTATTCAACTGAAACAAGGGAAAATAACATGAACTCTCTCCAGCAAGTTTCAATCGCCGACACATTAACGCCAATACGGCCTGGCAAGATTGCGAGCAGGCCTTTCTGGAATCGATTTGCCAAGCAATTCATCTACAGCCCAGCCTTTGAATTCTCCAAAGTGAAAGGAGCCGCTGGGTATCGTTTTCATGCCTGGGACCGCTTTGGAACGGAACACACCTTCACCAGCGACTCACCAGATGCCCCACTGACACCAATCTGGGCCGAACTGCCAGTCGGACCAGTACATGTCGATGTCGATGCCATTGATGCATCTGGAAACAAGATATCACGAGCAGGCGAACGTACCTTTTATCGTAATGCCCCTTTCAATGCCTGCTATCCTCCCAAAAACTGCTCCTATACTGATTGCGCTCAAAAAACATACGAATATTTATTTCAGTTGGATTTCATTCAAGAACTCTCAGAAGGAAAAGTTAATCCAGACTACCCGCTGTCCTGTTATCCAAGCAAAATGCTCTCTGGAATCATCAGCGGAATGGTGAATTATGCAGAAATGAAACAGGAAAGGAAGGCGGATGCCATGCGCATTGCCCACGGGGCAGCCGACTATCTGATAAAAACATCAATTCCAGCAGGAAAACCGTTGGAATTCTTTCCACTCACATACAGCGGCAATGTGCTCAAGGCTGCAGGAGGGGAAAAGACTATCATGATGCTCTATCCAGCCAGCGTCGGCAGGGCCATGCTGAAACTTTCTGCGGCTTCTGGCAATAAGCACTATCTGGATTATGCCATTAAGATTGGAGAACAATATCTGAAACTGCAACTTCCAAACGGTGCATGGCATCTCATTCTCAATCTGGAAGATGGAATGCCTAAAGAGAAAAACTACTGCTGCCCAACAGGAATCATGCTCTTTTTGGAAACGCTTGCAGACGCAAGCGGCGATACCCGCTTCAGGTCTGCAGCAGCCAGAGGTATTCCCTTATTCAGTGATTTAATAGATTCCTTCAACTGGGAAGGACAGTTTGAGGACGTTGCAGCGCAACAAATACCTTATCAGAATCTAAGCAAGCACATTGCCACTGATATCTATATGTATCTGGGCAAGATACGACCAGATGATCCAGAAGTACGCCGTGGCGCACGTGAAGTGCAGCAGTTTTCCGAGGACCAGTTCATTGTCTGGGAACAGCCTGGCTGGGCTGGCAGTTCAGATTCATTTAACGAAAGGACTGAAGAATCCCTGCACGGCAGGAATTGGGGCTGGTTCCGCTGGCATACCCCTTGTGCTCTGGAACAATACCGCTGCTATGTCCCCGTGGATTCTTCGTCGGCCAAAATGATCCGTTATTTCCTGTTCATGTATGATTTGGAACATAATCCACTTGACCTCGCCAAAGCCAAGGCACTGGGTGATTCCCTCACGCGAATCCAATGTTCCAACGGGCGAATTCCGACATGGTTCGCTCCTGAAAGACCAATCATAGACGATTGGATCAATTGCATGTTTGCCTCTGCCGACGCATTGAAACTGCTGGCCAAGTATGATGATCAACTGAAACAGCAACCGTGAAGGGACATGATAGTCTTAGATTTTAACATCACCAATGTATAATCCTACAATGACAATCTAATAATTGGAGCAAAAGATGAAACTAGGAACTTGTTTGTTATGTGTGCTTGCCGCATTGTCCATTTCCCTTTCCAGTCAGGTTGCAGAGAATTCTGCGCCTGCTGAACTGAATTTGAACAAGGTCTATATCATAGGCGTCACGGACAAGCCCCAGGCACTATACAAAGTCGGAGAAGATATCATTTTCACGCTTTGGATGGATTTCAGTGGTCAGACGCCTCGAAAAGGCTTTTTCTTTGACTGGACTCTGACATCAGACGACGGGAAGACCCAAAATGGCCGCCATGCAGCAGCAGATGGCAAACTTGTCGTTAAAACGAAACTTGACAAACCAGGTTTTGTTCGCATCCTCGCCATCGGCAAGGATGCAGACGGGAAGATGCTTGGCACAATATCAAACAGAGGCGTCTGCTCGCGTGTGTTTTTCGATGGTAGCGCAGGTGCAGACATTGAAAAACTCCAGGGGGCTCCAGAACCCGATGACTTCGACCAATTTTGGAAGCAGCAACGTGCACGTCTTGATGCGGTTCCGTTTGAGGGAAAAGTTTCAATGACGGAATGTCCGTCCACGGATGCAGATGTAAAAATCTATGCAGTTAGCATCCCTTGTGCTGGTCCACGCCCCGTGACGGGTTTCCTGACAATTCCCGCGAACGCAAAACCGAAGTCGCTTCCTGCGCAATGCAGTTACCTTGGATATGGCATCGGCTATCGCACGCCTCCAGAAAAAGGTCCTAAAGACTACATCAACTTCACAGTCAACCAGCATGGCTATGATTTGCTCAAGGATAAGGAATACCAGCGGAAATTCTTTGCAAATCTCAAAGAGGACGGAGAATCATACGGCTTTTCCATCAAACGTAATTCAAACCGCGATACAGCCTATTTCAATGCCATGTCTC
>JAGCTA010000411.1 GCA_017963875.1 Victivallales bacterium
CTGCAGTGCCATTTTGCGTTTGCGCATGATTTTTGCTCCTTGGTTTGTTGTGGTTGCTTTTTGTTCGGCGAGAAATGCCGCTTAACTTTTAGATACAAAATGCTCAACGGCGTGACGCCGTCGTTACTTCAAGTCAGGTCCGCGCGAGCCGTACGTCCAGTAACTGCCCTGTGGCATTGGTTCGTCCACAGGCACGGTGTCTGGCGTGAATTCGCGACTCATGTCGATAAGCGCATCCGCGATTTGGTCGCCCGCTTCTGGACAGAGGCAACTGTAGGCGGTAAGGCATGTCTCGTAGCCGCCGCCCGTCTTCGGATCGTAGGCGGCGCTATCCGCGACATAGCCGATGCAGTCGTTGGCAAGTTCAATGACCATCGTTGTGTCGAACGGAGTCGATTCCTTGATGTGCAGTGACAGCGATGTGAAATACTCCGCAGGAACGGAGAGAAACAGCGCGCTGCCAATCTGAATAGCGGTCAGCGGAACATCCTTTACAGGCTGGACACGCTGGAGTTCGGAAGCGAGAATACGCTCGCGTGCGAAAACAGGCTCCGTTTGTCGCGGGTCTTCACCGTTGCGGACGATGTCCCAAGCCTTCTTGACAAGTTCAGGGTCTGCCACACGGCGAGGTACTGGCAGTGTCGTGTTTTTGAAAGCCAAGGTCGGGTCTGGCTGCTTCTGTGAGGAGACTAGCACCTTGAGTGCCTCTGCGCCGACGCGGATGCCGAGACGTGCCGCGATGTCCAGCCCGAAATCACGTGTGCGTGCCATGTTGTTGACCTGCGTGACATCGCCACAAGGACCATTCTGGATAACGACGCCTGTATTTGGCCCAAAGTGCTTTTGAAGCGTTTCTTCGACGTATGGAATCCAGTCACCATGTGCCATGTGCCCACTGTATGTCGTTCCATGGCAGCAGAAATTGACGATTGCACCGATGAGCGAGCCGTCTTCGCGCCAGGCACCCATGACACCGACCATCGGATCGATGGGACCAGCGAATTTCACGATGTCAGGGTTCATTTTGCCTGGATGCGAATAGGCGCGGCCGTCCTTGCAGACCAATCGGCGGTTGAAGGTGAAACCACTTTCAAGGCCTTTGCCAACGCTGATGATGGCTGGTTCCATGCGGCGGGCGGCCATCTGCGCGGCGGTCGCCAATTGCCGTGCGGCGTATTCGACATACCATGTGTCTGGAATGGCTGAGTCCTTGGTAAGCGCGATGGCTTCAGGTGACAGTTTGTCCATGAGGTCGGATTGCAGGAAAGTTGAGATGGCTGGTCCAGAATGCGTATGCGTCGCGGAGATGATATAACTGTCGATTTTGGGTCCGTCCGTTTTGCTGTATTGCTCCAATGCCTTGTGAATGAATGATTTGTCTAATGAGCAACAGTCAACGACGGCGAACAGCACGTGCTTTTCGTCCTTTTCGAACATGGCGGCTCGGATTTTCATGGCTCCTGCGACGCCGTTGATGAATTGAGGGCTGTAGTTGCCTGCCTGCATGGTGCCAGTAGGCGGTGTGATGTCAGTCGCAAAGAATCCTGCTTTCATTCGTGTGTCCAGTTCGTTTGAGGTTAATCTTGTATTTTAGGCTTTTTGAAATTCCTGCTGGAAGAAGTCGCGGATAAAAACCGCGACTTCAGGACACTTGTGGATTTCGCGGTCACCGAGGATGACAATGTCTTGAATCTTGCCTTCCTGCAAGTACTTCCTGGATTTTTCCAATTGGTAGCGGATGGATGGCACGTCCGACGGCAGGCATGTCAGGCCGTAGTCGAACATGAAGACGCCCATCATGATTGGTTTGCCAGGGAAGAGTCGAAGGCACCTTTCAATATTCACGTCCAAATCCATCAACTGATCCTTGTCCCACGTCCATAGAATGACATGGTCGATGCAGTCGACCAATCTTTTCGCCATTGGCTTGTCAAGTTCATGCGTATAGACTACACCATACAATTCAAGATTAGGATTGGCGGACTTGAGTGCGTCATGCATTTCCATATAGATTTTCTTGGAATATTTTGTGCCGCAGTTGCCAATCATGTCATCGACCACGCCGCCGATGATGTTCGGATACTTGAGGGACATCTCGCTGAGGTGCGTGGCTTCCTCGACATCAGACATGGTCTGCGCTCCTGCCGTACGGCAATTGGAGCCAAGATGGCAGATGAGTTTTCCACAATTCTTGTGGATTTCAAACATTTCATCGGAATGGTCGCCATAGACGTACATGACATTGTCAAAACCAAAATATTCCTTCGCCTTGATGGAGGCATCCTTCGCCATGGAACCGCCCCAGGATGGCGTCGGTCCGCCCCAGACGAAAACGTTTTCCTTTGTGAAATGGTCAATGCCCTTGCGAGCCTTTTCCAACTGGTAGATTTCAGCAAGGACGTCATTCAGGCGTTTGGGAAGATCGCCCATGAGTTCAAGAAATTCCTTCGACGCAAAAGATTGCTGATAGGGACGGATGTTGCTCTTGTTGGCGGTGTAGTTACGGTGACGGATGGCTTCAATGATGAAGTCGCGTTCGACGTAGAGTTCTGCAAGTCGGTTCATAGTTGAAATCTCCTTTTACAGGTATTATCTGAAATCAGTTTTGAGGAATTCCAAGGAAGCCTTCATGGTAGAACACGGGGTCATAGCCATTTTCCGTAGCGAATTTTGCCACGGTTTCAAGGCGTTTCGCATGTTCGGGGATATAGTTGAAATAGAATGGCCAGAAGTATTGCTCATGTGTCAGGAAATCAAGGA
>JAGCTA010000412.1 GCA_017963875.1 Victivallales bacterium
ATATGCGGACCAAGGAGGAACGCGGTGGATTTGAGGCCATCATAGGTTACTGCCACACATTCGGTCAGTTCCTGCCCGCGGAAAAATACTTTGCCGAGCATCCTGAATGGTATAGCCTGATTCAAGGAAAGCGAAGCGACAACGCACAACTTTGCCTGAGCAATGACGAGATGCGCGCCGAAATGGTGAGGATTTGCCTGGAGAAACTCCGCCAGAATCCCACGGCGAAGGCCATCTCCGTTTCTCAGAATGATAGAGCGGGGAAGTGCGAATGTGAAAAATGCAAGGCAATCGAAGAAATCGAAGGCTCTGCGTCTGGACCTATGATACGCTTCGTCAACGCCGTCGCAGAGGAAATCGCCAAGATATATCCTGACGTCTATGTTCAGACGCTTGCCTATCAATACACGCGCCAGGCACCAAAGGTGACACGCCCCGCGAAGAATGTCATCATTTGCCTTTGCAGCATTGAGATGAACTTCGCTGAACCGCTGGAGACGGGGCCTTCCAATGCTTCTTTCCGCAAGGACATCGAAGCATGGAGCGCAATCACTTCAAACCTCCTAATATGGAATTATGTGACTAATTTCTCCAACTACCTGATTCCGCATCCGAACTGGCGTGGACTTGCGCCCGACATCCGCTATTTCGTGAATCATCATGCCACAGGAATATTTGAGCAGGGAGATGCGGGATGCACAATTGGCGACTTTGTCCGTCCTCGCCAATGGATTATCTCTCAACTGCTCTGGAACCCAGATTTAGACGAAAAGGAACTTGCACGCAAATACTTCAATGGATACTATGGAGCGGCAGGTCCACATCTGCTAAGGTACATTGACTTCCTCTGCGACGCAGTGGAAAAGTCAAAATTCAACCTGCGCTGTTTCCTTCAAGATACCTTTGGCTGGCTTTCAGAAGAGCAGGTTGACGAGGCTTATAAGATATATGCCCTGGCTGAGGAGGCTGTCAAAGGGAACAAGGTTCTTGAGCAGCGCGTCCGCCGCGAAAGGCTTACATTGGACAACGTGCGGCTCATGAGTGTCTTTATGCAAAGCAAGAGATATCGCTTCGTCCACGACAAGCCGCTTCCAGCCAATCAGGACATGCTGAAGTTGGCGGACGAGTTCATTGAATTGACAAAGAAGGCAGGAAGACGCTCTGAAAACACGCTATTCGGCGACTATGCAATCACTATGAAGGAGAATCTGGAAACCATATATAATGGCAAAACCGACATCCCAGAAATCTGCAAGGACAAGCCCTTTGAAAACTGGGATCTATTTCCTGTCATATCCTACCGTCTATTCCATGAAGGCCGTTGGGCAAAACGCGTGAAAGACCCTGCTGCCCGAAATGGGAAAGCCATACGAATGCCCAACAACCACTTCCAATGGGCCACGGATGTCAAGGTCCCAATCGAATTATACGACAGCAGCAAGAAATGGAAACTCATTGTCCGCGTGCGCTGCGAAGGAAACACGAACGACGGCGAAGCGCTCAGTTTCGGTATCTACGGGAAAGGACTCTTCCATTACTCGCAAAATGTCAAAGTCTCAGAATGCAAGGGCAAGGATTTTGCAACTATCGAATCCGCCCCGTTCACCATCAATGAACTCAAGGGACGGGACACCGTGATTTGGTTTGCGCCAGTGAAGCGTCCTCCCGAAGAACTTGAGGCGATCTATATCGACGATGTTATATTAATGAAGGAAGAATAGCATTTGGAACCGTTCTTGGACCATTTTCTAATCAGTTCTTTTTTTTCTAACTGTAACGGGAGTTTTCTCATGTTCGGATTCAATCAGGCGGGATTTTATCCCAGTGCAAGGAAAGTGTTCACCATCGACAATCCAGGGAACAATATCGAATTCGAGATTCAGACCATTGGACCAGACGTGACGTGGAAGACCGTTTTTACCGGTGGCATCATGCGTTCGCATGGCCATTTCGTCGGTGACTTTTCCGCCGTCAGCACTCCAGGCGACTATCGTATCGTCCTCCATTGGCGGGACGATGTCTGGATTAGTTCTAACTTTACCGTGCAGGACAATGTATACGATACCGTCATCCGCCAGATGCTGCAATACATCCTCTGGCAGCGGTGCGGGTCAAACAAAGGCTGGGCAGGGTGCTGTCATCAGGATCCAGTTCCGCTTATGCATGGCACGACCGACACTGGAAAGAGACTTGATATGCGTGGCGGTTATCACCAGTCAGGCGATCTCAGATGCTGGGCAGACGGCATCAGCATGTCGATGTATGCCCTCCTGAGGGTCGCTGAAGAGTTCCATCCGCTATGGGACGAGGGGGACTTTGCTGCGGAAGTGCGTTGGGGACTCGATTATTTCCTCAAACTCACGCGTGTAGACGGCATGCTATACGACTGCCAGTTCGAACCGATTGGCTGGGGACCACGCCATTATTACGACACACCTGCGCCAGTCGGTGCGCACTGGAACGTCGCACGGTTCTTTGCGCGCAGCGCGGCGTTTTTCAGAGACAGCGATTCCGATTACGCCGTCCGTCTGCTCGACGCCGCAAAACGCATCAAGAACTTCATCGAAACTTCACCTGATTTCGCGCGTCCGTACACGCAGCCAATCCCGAACCTGCCGCGTGGGACGCAAGGGACAGCGTTCTATTTCCAGAGCATGCGCGGCTCGACATCGTACCTCTGCGGACTATGTGCAACGGCAATCGACTTTTTCAGGGCAACTGGTGAAGAAACGTACCGCGCCGAAGCCGAAGCCCTCGCTCGCCAAATCATGGCCCGCCAGGTCACCGACGGACCTTGTGCTGGTCTGATGCGAACGCTCGAGAACAGCCCCGAACCAGCGTTTCTCGACTGCTCTTACATGCATGCAACAAGCGGAATGATGGTCTTCGGCGAACTGCTGCGGAACTTCCCTGACGCACACGATGTGACACTCTGGCGCGAGACGCTCGCACGCTTCGTCCGATCCAAACTCGGATTGTATGAGGAAATGCTTTATGACGGCATTCCTAGGCTTCAGAGGACGAGCGACCTCAACGCGGGAAATCTGCAGTTCGCGGTCGGTTCCGCACCTCTTGCGTCCGCACGTGACGACCTGTTGTTTCTCGACGCGGTCGAACTGCTCGGCATGCCCCCCGCTGAATGTCACCTTCAGG
>JAGCTA010000413.1 GCA_017963875.1 Victivallales bacterium
AATAAAGGATCAAAAAAACCCATGCGTCCCTTCCTTTCTCCGCAGTGCGCGGGGTGAATATCTCGTCAGGTTTTCCAGCCTCGGCTGGTACTTATATCATGCAATTTTTCGGTGTACGATAGTACGGACAGTTGCGAAAGGCCTTATATTTCAAGGGTTTTGAGCGCTTCCCTCATCAAACCAGCAAGCAGCAGCGTTATTCGTTAGGTTCTTTTTGTTTTCTCCTTCGGAGCGCCTGCAAAACATCGTTAACATTATCTTCGCTGAGCACACCTGGTTTTTCATCTTGGTATTCCAGTAGATTATTCCTATTTTCTGCTTCTTGCTGCCTTGCGAGCACATATAGCTTCTTGTAATCCCCATCCTGGACAACATTTTCAATGAACTGTTGGATTTCTTTCGAAAGGGCGTCATATGATCCGTATAGTTCTTCAACCGCTCGTTTTATGCGATTGATCGTCAGAGTATCTCCCGCCTTCTGATGATCAAGAAGCATCCCGATAACATCCGAACGATCGTACTTCTATTGTCTGCCTGACATCAGCTTCAATGCGACAAGATACTCTCCAGTAACAGTCCTAACAGTCATAATGTTTGAAAAGGTGCGATAATACTTCGCGCATTGCGCGATCTTAGGCGAAAAAGAATCCGTTTTCTTGAAGTCGTCATTCATCCAACCTTTAGGAAGATCGTATTTGTTGCCCACAAAACTGATTGCATCTTTCATGGCGGATGAAGCATTAATGATTGCATCAAGGTCATAGGTCATCTCGCGAAAACCGTAATTGATCACGACTGACGCACCACCAATTAATATGATTTCGGCAGGCGTATTCTTGCCATTTTGCTTACGATACTCTTTTGCAAGTTCCTTTAGAAATTTGTCCAAATTCTCCTTGGTGAATGGTTGTTCATACAACTTTCCTCACCTCGCTCTCGATGATGTTAAATCTCTTGAACTCGGGAATGGCATCTTTTTCCGCCTTCCTCTTTGGCTCGTCAGATTTCATGACCTCGCTTGTGAGAACAACGCCCACGGGATAGATTGGATCCTTTAGTTTTCTTGCTCGAATGTCGTCATATTTCGTGCAGATTGGAACATTATTCTCCCGGGAGAGATAATCCAGCATGGCAAGAAGATACAATGCTTCCGGATACCATCGTCTGTTGTACAGGTTGCGAACTTCATCCTTCTCGATCACTTGGATCATGAATTCAATGTCACCCAAGTCCTTTACATAATGGCAGGTGTTGCTCTTAAAGGTCTCAAAGGAGCTGCGATAATCTTTCTTTGCCGACTCCAAAATGTCCTCGACGGAGAGGTTTAGGACTTTCGCCAGTCGATAAAGTGTTCCAGCGGCGCATTTTTCCAAATCTGCTTTCCCGCTACAGATATCATTAACGGTTGCCTGCGGCACGCCGCTTTCTTTGCTCAGGCGGTACTTTGTCATATTCTGTTCTTCCATTCTTTCATTGATCAGCATGTCGCATTCCTCCTTTCAATCAAATTATAACGGTTGACCGTTATAATTGCAAGTTTTTCTTTTGAGTCCATTTCGTTCAGTTTAGGAATTTTAAGGTTCTCTCAACGCAAAGAAAATGTAGCGAAGCAAACAATAAAGGGGCTGTTGCAAAACAGGCCCTTTTCTCATGCAAAAGCGGCGGTCTGTTGCCAGACCGCCGCAGGGTAAAACTTAGTCATTAATATTTTTTCTTCCGTCAGTGCGGGTTATCTCGTATAATTTATCATACACCCCACCTCCAGCCACCTCACTGACTTCGTCGTCAGTTAGGAGCATTCCTGCCTTGGCGATAACGTCCTTGGCTTCCTCAAGGTTTGTGGTCTGGTCTACTTTGTTTTTCATTTCGTTGTTCGGTTCCATTTTGTCTCCTCCTGTCCTTGCATTTCCTATGTTTGGTGAAACTTGAATCGCCATGAAGCGCAAGGATATATCATCTCACAGATATATCAACAAAATCTGGGGTCGCCGCCACCATTTAGGAGAATGCCGCCCGAATCATCTTTGGATCCAGCCGCCCTCCCCTCAAAGTCTACTGCAGAGTCGCCGACGCCCCCGGCCACCTCGCCGACTTCGTCGTCAGTAAGCTTCTTTTCGTCCCGGACTTCGTCCATGTTTGTGGTCTGATCAAGATTGTTTTTCAGTTCGTTGCTATTTCCCATTTTCCCTCCTTCTGGTTCTGTGCTTGGTGAGAATAATGTCGCCATGGGACGGCGGGGATATATTATTTTGCAGGGGCATCTTTAGGTTTTATAGGGGCATCGATAGGATTCACATTTGGCGCGATACGATTGGGTTCTACATCTCTTTGCCCTAAAATACATGCGGCAAAGTGATAATTCTCTTCATCCATGTTTCTACAAAGTGCCCCGCAGACCGGGCATGTAGTCATGCCTGTGGCCCCTCCAGCCACCTCACTGACTTCGTCGTCGGTCAGGAGCATGCCTGCCTGCGCGATGACATCCTTGGCTTCTTCAAGGTTTGCGGTCTGATCTACTTTATCTTTCAATTCTCCAGTAAGCTTCATGGGATACCTCCTTCGTTGCATCACGCTTGATGTCCAGTTTCTAAAATGTGATTGGTATATTCACTCGCGTGGGCAAACCATTTTTCACATGTTTTACACTTAAACCCTCTCATGACGCCGCCGGCCACTTCGTTGATCTCATCGTCGTCAAGGCGCTTTCCTGCCTCCGCGAGGACATCCTTTTCCTCTTGCTCTGCATTGTTCTTCAGGTCTTTGTTGAGTTCCATCTGTGTTCCTCCTTCATTATATGTTAGTTACTGCGTGTCACCAAATTCTTGGTCCCTAGCATGCTTTATCTCAAATTGGCCCGCTCTATGAGGTTCCTCCAATTGCAAAATAGTTGACCCTACGGTATCATAAACCCTTTGTTCCCACAAAGTTCTCCCCGAATCCTCTAGGTGCGCCGTAGTCGTGCCAGCCTGTACCACATGATTATACAACTCTGTAGGTGCTTTTGAAGCCGGATCACAAATACCGCCTGTCGCCTTGCTGGCTTCATCGTCGGTTAGTTTCATTTGGTTACCTCCTGTAGTGAGTGGTTGGTGAAAGCTGCTTATTATCTCCACTTCTTTGGATGTTTAAAGGCTAAATCCGGAACTGTCTTGCCAGATTTCATAGAATCCGTCCATATACGTTGAATAGCGCTACTTAGTTGCTGGGCTGAAGGCCGATCACCAGTATCAATTACTTTTTCCTTGTATGATTCGGGTTCTGGCAGTTCCGGCGGTACTGACACAGTCTCGTCACCATCCATACCGACGCCACCCGTCGCCTTGCTAACTTCATCATCGGTAAGTTTCATTTGACTACCTCCTTTGTTTCCTTCGTAGTGTGTGCAAAGACTTTTCATTTACCAAGAATTTAATGCAGTTTATACGGGACAGCCGTGGCAACAGAACTGGGATCCGGTTTTTTAACGCAAATAGGCTTCCCGTCCACTATCTCGTACCCTTCCGGCAACATGACTCCTTCCGGACACACGAGACCGGGCAACTTGATAACTCTAGGCTGCCCACTACCTCCAGCCACCTCGCTGACCTCATCATCAGTCAGGAGCATGCCTGCCTGGGCGATGACGTCCTTGGCTTCCTCAAGGTTTGAGGTCTGATCTACTTTGTCCTTTAATTCTCCTGTCAGTTTCATTGGTTACCTCCTATTTCTTTGTAGTGTGCCAAGCGTTTTATATGCTGCTGCGATAATCGTTATAAAGATTTTCGTTTGTGGGATGGCCAGCGTCATCGTTGTCCGTGAAAGAATAAAAACATCTGCCTTCAGACGAATCGCTTCCATCAATTGAGCGTGTCCGCCCTGGAGTGACACCCCCGGCCACCTCGCCGACTTCGTCGTCG
>JAGCTA010000055.1 GCA_017963875.1 Victivallales bacterium
GATGCGTCTTCTGCACGAAAGGCACTTGTTTAAAATGGTTTGAATTAAGTATAAATAAAATAATGAAAGGCATTGATTATGCAAATACCAAGTTTAAGAAAAACAGCATCGCCGAGCATACGGCGGGTCTGAAATCACCATTGGCATTCTAAACAATCTCCTGCTCATCATTGGATTTTTGCAGTTTTTATGTCATAGTATTTCATATAACGTTCAACTCACCATGAGTACCAAGCCTGCGATACAAAACATAAGCCCATCTTTTCCACGAACTGCCATGCCAGGAAAAATCATACTAAAGGAAAAACGCGAGCGCTCGTTGCTGCGATTCCACCCATGGATTTTCAGCGGTGCCGTCAACACCATCGAAGGCAAGCCTGAAACGGGAGAAACCGTTGATGTCTTCGACTGCAATGGGCATTGGCTTGCCAAGGCCGCTTATTCGCCTCAATCAAACATTATCTGCCGCGTCTGGACTTTCACTGAAGGCGAAAATGTCGATCAGTTGTTCTTCCATAGATGGTTGGAGGCGGCGGCGAATTACCGCGATTTCCTGCGGCTCAAAAAAGAGACCAACGCCTACCGACTTGTCCACGGAGAAGCGGATGGACTGCCTGGATTGGTCATCGACCGATATGGTGACTTTTTCATCATCCAGTGCTCCACCGCCGCGACAGACCGATGGAAAATGGTCATTGCGAAACTGCTGATGAAATTCCCTGGTACACGCGGAGTCTATGAGCGTTCAGATGTCGATTCTCGCGTCCACGAAGGACTTCCCAAAGTATCTGGCCTCCTTATGGGGGAAGAACCGCCTGAGTTCTTTGAAGTCGTCGAAAACGACATGCATATTCTTGCCGACCTCAAAAACGGACACAAGACGGGTTATTATCTCGACCAAAGGGAAAACAGGAAAAGCCTTGGCTGCGATATGGCTGGACGAAGCGTCCTGAATTGCTTCTGCTATTCAGGGGGCTTTGGCATCCGAGCCGCCATGGAAGGCGCGGCTTCCGTCATGCAGGTCGATGCAGCCGAACCCGCCCTTGCTCTGGCAAAGAAAAACGCCCGCCAGAATTCACTTCCAGAAGAACGTTTCACCTATATCAAGGCGGATGTCTTTCAGATGCTGAGGACGTTTCGCGATTCCCGCAAGTCCTTTGACGTCATCGTACTGGATCCCCCTAAGTTCGCTGAAACACAAGCGCAACTTGAAAAGGCGTGTCGAGGCTACAAGGACATCAATCTTCTGGGGTTCAAACTACTGAAACCAGGCGGGACACTGCTCACGTTCTCCTGTTCAGCCGCCATGACACCAGAACTCTTCCGAAAAGTCATCGGAGACGCACAGCGCGACTCAAAGAGAATCGCGCACGTCGTCCGAACACTGGAACAGTCTTCAGACCATCCTCGCTCCCTAAATTTTCCAGAAGGAGATTATCTCACTGGCCTGGAACTGCATGTCGAATAAACGCCTATGGAATTGCAGCAACACCAATCCATCAATCAGAAACAAACGCAGGAGCAGACGCTCTCCCATGCGCAGTTGCAATCTCTTCAGGTGCTTGCCGCAACAACACAGGAACTTCAGCAGCAATTGACAAAAGAACTCCAGCAGAATCCCGTCCTTGAAGTCATCGCCAACGGCCATGAAGTGCTCGTCGGCGACCCCATGCAACGACCGACGGAAGATGAACATCAACGGCGTGAATTCGCGGCAACGGCCACAGAATATGATGAAAATCTCGGAGATGCCGCTGGAGTCGATGCCACGGGCGATGACAGAATGGACTATACCATGCTTCCAACCCGTGACTTCGATTCAGAGGATCGACTGAAGTATTACTTCGATTCACTCACGACTACTCCGACAATGCTGGATAGACTTCAGGAGCAACTCCAGGACGAAGCAGGCAATGACAAGGAACTGTATGCCGCCGCCCAAACGGTATTGGGCAATCTTGACGACAAAGGCTACCTTAAGGCCACAGACGAGGAAATTGCCGCCATTTCCAGAACTTCTCTGACAACCGCCCAAAAGGCCGTCGCCCTCGTCCAGTCATTCGAGCCAACTGGCATTGGTGCCAGAACGCCAAGCGAATGCCTGTTGCTCCAACTCAAGTCCAAAGGGATGCAAAACACCCTGGCATGGAACATCGTTGACAACCATCTTGAAGACCTCGCCCATAACCGCATTCCACAAATCGCCAAGGCATTGCACAAGGACATATCAGACGTCTATGAGGCCATAGAGCAAATCCGCGAACTCGACCCATTCCCTGGCCGTGGGCTTTCCACAGATACCGCGCCGATGATTTCACCCGAGGCCACCGTCTCCAAGGCACCTGACGGCTCATGGCGCATCACCATGAATCGTGGAAACTATCCGCAACTTGCCATTCAGCCTCGCTATAGCGAAATGGCAGAAGATAAAAAAACGCCTGCCGAAACTCGCTCGTACCTGAAAAACATGATCAGCACGGGCAATCAACTCATCAAGGCACTGGAACAGCGCAGAAGCACTATTGTGCGCATCACAGAATGCATCGTGGAACTCCAGAACGATTTCCTGGAATACGGCCCCTCCAAACTACACCCGATGGTCATGGCGGACATCGCCGCAATGCTCTCTCTCCATGAGACAACCATCAGCCGCGCTATTGCAAACAAATACCTCCAGACGCCACAGGGACTGTTCGAATACAAGTATTTCTTCACCGCAGGCTTCAATTCGTCTTCGGACGGCGAAGAACTCTCCAGCCGTGCCATTCGTCAGAAAATCCGTGAACTTATCATGCATGAATCCGCAGACAAGCCGCTGTCAGACCAGAAAATCGCGGAAATGCTATCGAAGGATGGTCTGGACGTTGCCCGCCGAACAGTCGCAAAATACAGGGAAGCCGAAGGCATCCCTGCGACAAACCTGCGCCGAATCCACATGTAACATCGTTTCTGGCGATTACGTCCTCAATCGGTCGAACCTCCCATCTTAGAGACCTGAGGTGTCCGAAAAAAGTTTTTCCATGATTCGAGCCCGCCCTTGAATTGCTTCATCATGGTCACCAGTTCGTGACGTCAATACGACAGCCGCAAAATGGTTTTCAGGATCCACGCAAATGGTCTGTCCCGTGTATCCTGTATGATAAATAGTTTTTTCCGACAGGTTCCGAGGACGAGCACTGGCCCTCATATCCCAGCCAAAGGAGCGTCTGTTTCCGTCTTTTTCATATCCGCAGGTCAGAATCAGATTGTAATATGTCTGCGGAAAATGTTTTTGTTCAAGAATGTCTTCCAAGAACAGCAGCATGTCTTCTGCCGTTGAAAAACAACTTCCACTGCCGATAGGAAAGCCGCAATTGAAACAGACGGAATCATTATGTTCACCAGCAGGTCGATTAGGTCCCCAATGTTCAACCTCGTCTGGCCCGAAACCAGGAGCATTCCACTGCGTCCGCCGCATTCCCAGCGGCTCCCAGATGAATTTCCTTGCAAGCGTTTCCAAATCCATGCCAGTGATTCTTTCTGCAATTTTACCAAGCAGTATAAAATTGGAACAGGCATATTCAAAGGCTTGCAGACGGGGACGAACAGGACGTTTGTTGAACAGTTCACGGTTGAACACTTCCACATCGGGAGAATCATAAACTCTGCTGTTGTTGAAACCGCTTACATGCATCGCAAGATCACGGATTGTAATATCGCTGTCATGATCACAAAATTCTGGCAAATAACGGACAAAAGGTTCATCTGGGTCCAGTTTTCCCTGCGAAATCAGCAATGCGCAGCATCCCGCCGTGAAGACTTTGCCTACGGAGGCCATATCAAACCGAGAGTCGGCAGTCATCTTTTTTTCCGTAGGATGGATGCGCTGTTTCCCCATTGACACTATTTTTCTGCTTCGGTTTTCAGTAAACACAATGCCTTGAATCAGTCCTGAATCAATTTGTTTCTGTGCTTCCTCCTTTGCAGAAAGAATGCGACAATCATATTGGCTGTTTTTTGTGCTCTCTGATTCAGATTGTGTCATAGTGCGTCCTTTCAATAAAGTTAAGTTTTAAGATAATACCAATTGCAAAGGCCTTGCAATGTTGGATGCATTGTAACCCATCCATGACCGTAACAGAGAATAGTTTAGCACATACCTGCTGGAAATACAAGGGAATTATATTCTTTGTTTTTTTTGAGGTTCTTGAAGTTCTAGAGTTTCTAGAGATTCTAGATGTGCTCTGCCGAACAAATACAGCCAAGGGACTCAAGTATATAATCCCCCCATAAAATACACCTAGCCCACCAACTATTGAACAATGAATTAGGCAATCGCAATCATCACGGCACCTTCTTCTAACACTGACCTCCAGCATCTTTTTGCCACGGGAACTGGCAAAACCACATTGCGCCATTATCTTAAACAACGCCCATGAGCCTCACATGGGGTGTTGATCTGAATAATTATGAAACGCTCTTTTCCCCATGAGGCTTGGTAATTGCAATATGCTAACGAGACTGTGCAAAGCCCCCGAAGGGGTCAAATAACAGTAGCCTCAGGTTGAACGAAGCGAAACCTGAGAAAATCCGAACCAAAAGAATTTCTACATCGAAGAGGTTGAACTTACCCTCTTGGGAAAGAGAACATTATAACAAGGATGAATATGAAAATCAAAAATTACATGCTGACCTCATTGACCCTGACGGCATTGCTGTTTTCCGAATGTTACGCCATGGCCGAACCTACTCTGGAAAAGACTGCTGGAACGGAACAGTTACGGATTGACATGGACGATTTTGGGATTGCCGTTCGGCCTGCACTGCCTGATATTGGTCGAAAATGCGAACTGGCAGTACGTATCTCAGGTGCGGATCCAGCCCATCCAAGCATCGTGACAACCGAAATCGACGGCAAAAAACTGGGGTCAGTTGAATTGAAACCAAGAGAAAATTTGGCCGTCTTTTCTTTCCAGCCTGAAACGACTGGCTGGAAAACCGCACGTGCAACTGTCCAGCAAGCACAGCGCCAGGCCACAACTGCCGAATTTCGTTTCCCTGTTACTTCCCGCCGTCTCCATTTTCCCTGGTTCGGCTGGAATGACAACGAGGGTAAAGTCGAGAAATGCCGCTATCCGACAATGGTTCTCGCACGCAATTCAAAGGAAATCGCCTACTGGAAGCATCGGGGAGTCATGGCGGGAATCTGGAAGGACGGACGCCATAAAAGCAAGACAGCAGAAGAATGTAGCACATATTGGCCGCTGAAAACAGAAGGTTTTGACGCAATCATGATTGACGAGATTGGCGGATATGATAACGACGCATTGAAAAACAGTCTCTGTGTGCAGGGACTGGCTCGTTTCTGCCAAAAGAAGAATGACGACCTGTTCGTCGCACTCTGGGTGCCAGGCGTGCTGCGTGAATCGCTCGCTGGCATCGCCAAAAACATCTATCGGAAGAAGGGAGTTGACCTGCTGATGCTGGAAACCTATATCAACTATCTGGAGCCAGAATTGAAAACATACTATCCAACCGAAGCATTGCGCCAGAGAATTGACATGGCGCGCAAGCAGGATGTGCTGACTCATTCGATCATTACCATCGGCATTCTTGGAAACGAGACAATTCGCCCCCTCTGCCAAGAGGACTTGGAAGACCAGGTTAGGCAAATCAAACGACTGGCACCAGAAATGCCTGGCCTGAGCATATATGGCTCCACAAAAAAGATGCAAAACCGTGACTTGCTTTTCTTTGCCGACCGACTTTGCGAGAAATATTACGTCTCGCCAGTGCTGACGCTGTTGCCACATGCAGTACAGATTTCCGACCCGTCTCCAATGCTGAATGACAAGGTCTGTCTCCGCGGCACAGTCATGAATGTGGGTGGAATGGATTCTGGCCCTGTAACAGTTCGTTTCTATGACGGAAATCCTGCCAACGGCGGTAAACTTCTCGGTGAAAAACGGATTGAAAAAGTCAATTCCCTACGCGACGGAAATGATTTCCCCAAAGGTGCTTCTGTGGAAATCGATTGGACTGCCAAACGGCAGGGGTCCCATGAAATTACCATGGAAATCCGGCCTGAAAATCCCCAAGACACCCTGCTGGACCATCTGGCCTGCCGTGCAATCATGGTTCGCTGATGGAGGACACAATCTCTCCCCAAATGTTTGAAGTCAACTGCGACTCCCTCAAAGGCATCGCATTGACGACTGAAAGAGACAATATTCCAACAGAACGTGGCTAATGAACGTTGAGCAAATGCGCGTCTCCAACTTGTCAGTTGTGTCTCAATGTCAAATGCCGTGATTTTCTCAAACATTGCTAAAAAACTTCTGTCGAATAGCCCTAATCTTTTAATCAAAGCGATTAAACGTCATTAATATAATTATCTATCTCCATGACTCTTCTTCCCATCATCCTTATCATTGTTTCCGCACTACTCCATTCGACATGGAACCTAGTGCTGAAGCGCAACAAGGCGTCACTTGCCTCATACGTTCTGATGTATGTACCTGACTTGCTGATATGGAGCCACTTGCAGTTCTGGACGCCTGTTGATATGCTGCATCTTCCGCCGAAATTCTTCATCATGGTCGTATGCAGCGTATGCTGCGATGTGACCTACGGCAAGACTCTGATGTCCGCCTATAAGCGAATGGACATGTCCATAGCCTATCCGATGATGCGCTCTCTGCCCATCATCTTCACGATGTGCATCACGTCCGCCTTCAATCTTGGAAAACCATTGAGTGCGATTGCCGTTCTGGGGATGCTGACGGCGTTTGTCGGTTGTCTGCTCATGCCTCTGAACAACTTCAGCGAGTTCATGCTGAGCCGATACTTGAACAGAAACATCTTCCTCGTGGCACTTGTCGCCCTTGGCACCACTGGCTACACCATCTTCGACAAATTGGCTCAGGCATGTATGGTGGAAAACAGCGCACAGGACATCTCGCCAGTCATGTTCTCCGTCACATATTATTCGACGAGAGTCATTTGCCAAAACATCATCGGCTGGACGGTCGGTCTGCTGACACCCTCATGCAGGGCGGACATCGTGCCGACTCTCAAGCAGCATGCCCTCAGCGTCGTCTGCGCGGGGATGTGTTCGTCCTTGACATATATTCTGGTGCTTGTCGCCATGAACTATGTATCGAATGTGTCTTTCATACAGGCATTTAGACAGATTGGGCTCCCGATTGGGATGTTCATGGCGATTCTTTTCCTGCATGAAAAATGCACGCTGACAAAACTATGCGGCGTGACGCTGATACTCGTCGGATTGGCGATGTGCGTCATCTAAGGGAATTCTCAATCCGTGAAGTGACCTACACCAGTCGATTCCACTGTAAAATACAGGCATTCTTGAAACTGACACTTGAAAAACTCAAAAAAACACATACATTTTATCGTATGATAAAAATCGTTGTCTAAAGAGAAATTGCTTCAAAAGACAAGACAAAATGACAGAAGATCACTTCACACATATTAGGATGGCCGATGGCACACTTGCGCCTGTAAAATACCTGACGGAAGAATCCCAGCAACCTGAATATGTCCGAAACCTGGCAAAGGCTGCAAGAGAGGCCAGTCGAGCCGCCATCAAACGCCTTTTGGGCAAGGGTATCCCAGTCGTGTTTGTCAAAGGAAAAGATCTTATCCGCCTCTATCCTGATGGTCACGAGGAAATCATCAAGGAGAATCTTATTCCATGATTCCACGGATACGTGTATTCGCAGGACCAAATGGGTCAGGTAAAAGCACTTTGGCAGAATGGCTTTCAAAGAACTATTCTGTCAATCTCTATCATTATATCAATGCAGATGTAATGCTTTCTGAGATAGACAGTTCTTTAAGGACAGCATGTCCTTTGCCGATGGACAATGAATCATTGCTGTCTTATATCAGCAAATCGACTTTCCCAGAAAAACACAAGGCTCTTTTTGCATCTGGGAAAATCCAAATCAAAGACGATTTCGTTATCTTTACCCGTGATGCTATCAATTCCTACACAGTTGCCATGCTTGCAGATTTCTTCCGTTCCGAACATTTGGCAAACGGTGTCAGTTTTTCCTGTGAAACCGTTTTTTCCCATCCATCCAAGATTGGACTCCTGAAAGAAGCGCAACTTAAGGGATATCGCACTTATCTCTATTTTGTATCAACCGAATGCCCTGAAATCAACATCAACCGTGTGGCTACACGCGTACAGGAAGGTGGACATGCTGTCCCATACGACAAGATCGTCGAACGTTTCCAGCGTTGTCTTGACAATGTGACAGCGGCAATCCCCCACCTTGACCGGGGGTTCTTTTTCGATAATTCGGGCAGTGGCTTCCGTTATATTGCTGAACTGAATGAAGGCAGGTGGACGTGCTACACATCAATGGTGCCCCATTGGTTCATCAAA
>JAGCTA010000414.1 GCA_017963875.1 Victivallales bacterium
CAGGCGTTCCTGAAATGCAGGCGAATGGCCGTGGCGATATCGATCTTCTCGGGTACATCCGCGTCCTCCGCAAGTTCAATTATGATGGTCCTGTTGACTTGGAAGTCATTGGTGCCAAGGAATATGAATTGCCTGCTTGCGTGGCGATCGCCGCAGAGGCGCGCGGTCATATCCAGGCTTGCCTCCAGGCTGTAGGCGAGCGCTGATTCGCGGAGTACTGACTATGACGGGGCAGAGCAGGGCTGATGGACTTCTGTCACGGGGATTTGCCTTTTTCATTAGCACTCAGTTTCTTGGTGCATTTAATGACAATGCGTTTAAATTCCTGATTATCGGCTTTGCAATGTCCCGTTTGACGTCTGATGCTGCTAGAAACTACATCCCGCTGGCATCGTCGCTGTTCATTCTTCCATTCCTTATTTTTTCCAGTTACGCAGGCTACCTGTCGGACAGGTTTACGAAGCGTCAGGTCATGATATGGACGAAGGTGATGGAAGTGGCGGTGATGCTTGCGGGATTCGTGCTTTTTTATTGTCAAGCGACGTATTGGCTTCTGGCTGTGTTATTTCTGATGGGGGCTCAAAGCACATTCTTCAGCCCTGCGAAGTATGCCTATCTTCCTGAAACATTGCGTGACGAATGTCTTTCGTCAGGCAACGGTCTTCTTCAGTTGTTCACTTTTCTTGCCATTATTTTTGGCGGAGGCGTTGGAAGTACTCTCGCGGAACGTTTTTCCGACAGCATTCACTGGGGAGCAATAGTCTGTGTCGCGGTGGCACTTGTCGGCTTGGCAACAAGTTTGGGCATTGGGCGGACGCGTCCTGGCTCCCCTGATGCACCGCGTTGCTATGATCCCATCCGCCCGCATTTGAGGACGCTTGCACAATTGTTCAAAGACCCGTTGCTGAAATTCTCCATTGTCGGCTGCACGTTCTTCTGGTGCGCGGCGACAGTCATCCAGTCCAACATCCCGATCATCGTACGCCAGGACATTGGCGCGGGTGATTCTGCGATGGGGTATTTCCAGGCAGCCCTAGCGCTGGGCATCGGCATTGGCAGTGCATTGGCGGGTGTGCTTTCCTTTGGGAAAATCGCATACGGCTTTGTGTTGCCAAGCGGATGCATGCTTGGTGTGCTTCTCGTTGTCTGTGGACTGTCTTCCTCCAGTCTTATGATGGCCCTGGTGACATGCGCACTGGTCGGTCTGGCGGGAGGATTCTACCAGATTCCGCTGACCGCAGGTATCCAACAGCGCAGCCCCGAGGCAATTCGCGGCGCAAGTCTTGCGGCATGCAATGCGCTTGACTGCATTTCAATGCTTATCGGCACTGCATTGCATTGGCTGTTGCTCAGACCAATATATACGACGAGTGGTCGCCTTATACGTTTATCGGGTGGCGGCGTTCTCATCGCATTGGGCTTGCTGACGATATGCTATATGGCGTTCCTGATGCGCATCAAGCCGCGAGACGCAGGAAAATAACGTGGAAATATGTGCTCAAAACAGAAAAAAGTGAATCATGGCTTGCAGAAGAGGAGTTTTAAAGTATAGTTTGCATATAGTTATTGAAAAGTGGATTATAAATTGAGCAAATTTCATTTGGGTTCAACGGATCATGGCACAAGTCAAACTGGAACATGTCGGCAAGATTTATGCGGGAAACGTCAGAGCGGTCAAGGATTTCAATTTGACCATTGAGGACGGGGAGTTCATCGTAATGGTCGGTCCTTCGGGATGCGGCAAGTCCACGACACTTCGTATGGTCGCGGGGCTTGAGGACATTTCGGAGGGCACGGTGTCCATTGGAGACCGTGTGGTGAATGACGTTTTGCCAAAGGACAGGGATATCGCGATGGTATTCCAGAACTATGCCTTGTATCCAGACAAGACTGTATATGAGAATATGGCATTCTGTTTGAGAATGCGTCCATACGTCAGCCAGACGATTTCGTCTGGAGGAATGTTTGATTCGTTGCTGAACTGGTGGCGTCTTCGCCGAGAAAAAAACGCCATGATCGACCGACGTGTCCGTGAAGCGGCGGATATCCTTGGTATTCAGGGACTTCTGAATCGCCGACCGAAGGCGTTGTCTGGTGGGCAACGGCAGCGAGTCGCCGTCGGACGCTGCATTGTTCGCGATCCTGCGGTTTTTCTGTTTGACGAGCCGTTGTCGAATCTTGATGCGAAAATGCGCGTCCAGATGCGCACGGAGATTTCCCGTCTGCACAATAAACTGCGTACGACCATGATTTATGTCACGCATGACCAGACGGAGGCAATGACCATGGGCGACCGCATTGTCGTGATGAAGGACGGACTCATTCAGCAGGTGGATGCGCCATCGGATTTGTATGACAATCCAGTCAATACATTCGTGGCGGGATTCATTGGAACTCCTCCGATGAATTTCTTTACCATGCATGTGGAAAAGTCAAATGGCGGGTTTCTTATCAAAGATGAAAGTTTCAGCCTGAAGGCACCCGATTCCTGGACAAAGGCGCTGGAACCATACGAAGGGAAGAAAATCACATTCGGTCTTCGCCCCGAGCATATTGGTTCACCTTTGGCGGAAGCACAGGAGAACCCCCAGAGAATTCCTGCAACTGTGGAAGTCATTGAGCCAATGGGGTCGGAGACGTATCTGTATCTCAAGGCGGCTGGCGCGAATTTCATCGCGCGCGTCGATCCTCATCGCATTTGCAAAGTGGGCGAGACCATTGATTTGGCTGTCATGATGGACAGAGGGCACATCTTTGATATAGAAACAACAGAACGAATCAAGGGCTTCAAAAACAGTTAACGCTGGCGGACTAAACTGAAACCATTGCTCGCTATTGACCCAATAGCCTATAACGCAATGCGTTGAATTCAATTGTTTTTCCCATCTGATGAATCAGGAGCCTTTGGGGGGTGACGGGGGCACGTCGGCAGTCATAAGAAAGGGCTTCAAAGCGGCTTGGGCGTTGTTGCTCAATGGATGCCTCCGAAATCCGATGATTTTTGTCCCACGATATCCAAAAAACTGTTCGACTTCAGCCATTGTCAATGCCTGATATATTGGACAGGAAAAATCCCGCTGCATCTGCTTTAAACTGTTTTCACTCAAATCTTCCGTGACCAGCAGGAACTGCAAGCGGTTTTTGACTTGGTGTAGGCGTTCTCTGCCCACTTCAAAAATCCGTGCCTTTCGCATAAAAGGCCCCAGTCTTTCAAACACTTCCTTTGAATCCAACGGTTGCTCAGGCATCTTGTTTTACTCACTATCTTTTGATTTTCAGGTTGATTTGTCTAATAATGACTATAATTTATAGCAACTATTGATTTTAGCGAAGGACATCAACAGTAAATTCATGAAACATACGATGGATTGGTTAAAAAACGAATGGGAAATTGCCACACTTGTTGTCATGGTGATTATCCTTGTCCTATGGGGCTTGTTTTCCCTGTTGACTAATGAAAAGACAGAAGAAATCATCGTGAATAGGCCTCTTTCTTCAGAAAAGTTGGAATTATTGTCCCATTCTGGAAAGGAGTTTCTGACGTCAAGGGAAACTGCGTCCCTAGGCACTTCTTCACGCCCATTCTCCCTGCCAGATTCGATGCTTCGCCCTGAAGAAAAACCTCAGCCAAAACCAAAGTTCAAAATGCCGTCATTGCCATCCATACCTAAAATCCAGCAGCCGAAAACTCCAGAAAAAAAAGTGGAGGCAGAAGCGCCAGCACCGCCCAAACCACTCCCTGTCGAGCCAAGACTCATCGGCGGGTCGCTATATTATGCGGAATCACAGGATTTGTCAAATGGGATGAGAGTGGCCATAATGAAACTGATAATGCAGAACGAAGCCATTTCACTCGCCTTGGCAAAAGGCGAAATGGCATACGGTATCACCATTGTCAATATAACGGAGAAAAACGTTTATCTGCTGGATGCCAAAAAAAGGAAAATCGTTTTAAAACGCGATGGAGAAACAAAACTGTGGGTAAATGATCGCTCTGTTGCCAATGATGGTAGATAATGGCTTGGCTACCGTTGTTACCGTGGTTGTTCTGTGCCTCGGGCGCAGCCAGAGACGAGTTCGCCATCGTTGCTAATGGCGTGCGTTTTTGCCATATTTAGAGGCAGGTGTCGCCCGCGAGAACGCCCAGGAACGGATGGCCTTGATCTGCTGTTCCATCGTATCGGAAAGCGGAACGATTCGTGCCATGACATTTTCAAGGTCATGCTGGTTAAATTCCCTTTTCTCGAAAAACGCTTCCGTGCGCGCGGAGATGATCGCCTGTTCAATTTCAGCACCGTTCCAGCCTTCTGTCATGATCTGGAGCATCTTGAAATCAAAGTCATCTGGGTTGGCATTGTTGCGGAGCAGGTGGATTCGGAGGATTTCAGCACGCTCTTCCTTTGCGGGGAGGTCGCAGAAGAACACTTCATCAAAACGGCCTTTTCTGAGGATTTCAGCAGGGAGCGCAGTGATTTTGTTCGCCGTCGCCGCAATGAAAATCAACGGTGGTTTTTCCTGCATCCATGTGAGGAATGAGGAGAAGATATGGGGTGAAATGCGCTGGCCTGAATCGTCTAGTCCCAGTGCGTTTTCGATTTCATCAATCCACAGAACGGCTGGCGCAACGGATTCAATCGTCTTGAGCGCACGGTGGAAAGCCTCCTCTGGTGAACCATACATGCCTGAAAACACCAGATTCATGTCCAGACGGAACATCGGGATATTCCATAACGATGATATTGTCTTGATGCAGAGGGATTTGCCGCAGCCAGAGACTCCCATGATGAGCAAACCCTTTGGAACTGGGACTCCGGCGTCAGCCGCTTCCTGTGTGAACATGTGCTGGCGCTTCAGCAACCAGTTCTTCAAGTTGTCTAGACCGCCAATGCCGTCAATTTTCCATTTCGGCGGCGCAAATTCAAGAAAACCAGATTTCTTGACGACGTTTTTCTTTTCCGAGAATATTTCGTCCATCAGTTGTTCAGCAGATGCCTCAGCATTTCTGCACGCGCGTGCGAGAACATATTCTATTTCATTCTCTGTCAAGCCCTTGAGTGCCATGGTGACGTCGCGAATTGCCTCTTTGGGGATATGGTAGTCCTGGTGCTTTTCAAGGGCGGAAATGATGATGTCATGGATGTCATTTGAATCGGGCAGAGGAACTTCGATGAAATGGACTTCTTTCTTTAAGGCTTCAGGAAGAATGTGTTCCGCGCAGATGAGGAAAATGGTGCGGTCTGGCTTGTCCTGCCCGTCATAGTAGGCATCCCGTAGTGCACGGACGACTTCTGGATTTGACATGAATGGTGCCAGGTCAAGGAAAACGATGAATCCTCTCATGTTTTCGCGGATGATTTTAATGAGTGCTTCAACAGGCGCGGTGGTTGCTGGGTCATTGTCCAGTCCATATATGCATGACCACGTATGGATTGGCGTGGCACCTGCAAGTTCAGAGATCGCACGCGTCATGCGCTTTTCTTCTGGCGAGAATAGGTAAACAATGGGTGAGAGGCCATCGACGGCTGCCTTGAGTTGATTCTTCAGTTCTGACATTTGTGAAATCTCCGTTGAATATGGCTATGTGAGGTTACATTCTAACGCATGACCACGACAGCGGTTTGTCATGGTCGTATGGCAGGTAGCCGTGGAAGGGGCGAGGGTCGTCATCGAAGACTAGCGGCATGAAATATCTGTCTCCCTCCCAAAGAGATAAGGAATTGATATCCTTGACAGGCACCCAGAGCAACGGCCCCTCATTGCTTTCCTTTGAAGGAATGCCGTCAAAAGCGGTGACAAGGAAAATAAAGGCGATCCAGTCTTCGCCCTTGCTGCCGAAGTTGGTCCAGTTGACAGTTCCGCGGAGCGTCATGCTTGTGACGGTGATTCCTGCCTCTTCCTTGATTTCTCGAATCATGCATGTGGCGATGTCCTCTTTCGGTTCCATGTGACCGCCGAGGCCATTGTATTTGCCGAATTGCTCGTCATCATTTCTGAAGACGCGGTATGTCATCAGCACATTCTGCCTGTCTTCTGAAAGGACATAGCCCAATGTGCTCATTATGGGGCGGTATTGTTTTGACATGATGTTGTTTTGACTGGCTATTGGTTGAGAAGTTGCAGACCGAGGGGCAGTGTATCCCCGAGGATTTCTGGCGTCCATGCGTCAGGAGATTGTTCACAGATGGATTCAATCGGCTGGAGAATATCTTGGGACGCATGATTGGCGCAGAGGATGTCATGGATTTCGGAGCGTCTGGCGGGGCTGATGTCAAGTGTCAGAATGCCTGTCAGACGCGCGGCACTTGCCATGGCAAGCAAGGCATTTGGGGGATTGTTCGCTTGATTTGCCTTTGCCATGAGTGACGGCAAAAACGTTTCAAGGCGGTTCGCGGGAATGACGGCATCGTCTGGCCCAGAGAACAGTTTGCGCGCGGCAAAGCGAACGATGGGCCAGAATGCCTGGTCAGGCAGTTTCCCCGTCCCATTGAGCAATGCATTCAGGCATTTGCATTTCAGGTTGACCTGAATCTTTTCGAGTGCGGAAAGCAACCGCCATTTCTCCAGCGTAATGGCATCGTCCTTTTTGATGATTGTTTTCATGTCATTGGAATTGAGTTCGCGTGAAAGGAATCCCGCGATTTGCTCCTGCTGCCCTGCGGAAAGCCCTCCTGCGATTCGCCGCCACAGCAGCCACCAGTTGAGTCCCGCTTCTGTTGAATCATTGCCGTTGAGCCCAGGATGCCACAGTTTCCAAAGTCTTCTGATGCGTGTGTCGTCTCCCACGACGCCAAATCCAGGCCTCATGCAGAATCCGCAAAGATTCAGCCATCTCACCTCATGTCGTGATGAAATCTCGCGCCATTCAGAATGTTCGAGAAGAGTGTCGGCAAATGTCCTGAGCAATGTGGCAGGCCATTCCTTGCGTGGAAGTTCCAACGTGCCTTCAATTGTCTTGACAAGACTGTCAACAGGCGCTGATGGTGTCTTGAAAGCCTCTGAAATGGCAAGCACTGCGCAGTGGATTTGGTTTTCGTCAATGACGGTGTGATGTGAGATGCTTGCATCATACGGTGATGGCGATGATGAATTCCTCAATTCAAATGTCAATGGGAAGCGATGGTCGGTCTGTGTCGCTTGGCACCATACTTCCAGCGTGCCGATTTCATTGAGCCGTGAGGCCAACGTGCATTCGATTGTCGTTTTCTCATCGCGTTTTCCGAATCTCAATGATGTTTGGAGCGGTGGCAGCGATGTGATTTCATCATTTGCATCAATCATGTCGCCGAGGCTGTCTCCCAGGCGTGTTGCACTGGCATGGAGTGGAAAGGAAACTGGCGTATTTGTTTGTAGCATAAACGGCCTGTCTAGATGACAGATGACGCCTTCATCTGTATCGCGTGGCATGACGCAGAGTAACTTATGCTGTTCTTCAGCAAGGATTTCCAGATAATAGGCGTTGGCGATGCCGCCTTTGATGCGTACCGTGTCGCCGC
>JAGCTA010000415.1 GCA_017963875.1 Victivallales bacterium
GGCACTGAATGAACAGCAAAACACACCTCAGCCTGAACAACAGGACGCCAAACAACAACAGGCTCAACAGCAACCTGATGCAACACAGCAACCTGAAGACAAGGAACAGCCGAAGCAATCAGACGCCAGGGCAATCGACGCCATCAACCAGGAAAACATCAACAGGCTCAACAGGCAGCGCAAGGCCTTCAACGCCCCAGCCGCACACAACAAGGACTGGTAGTCACCACCATTCCAAACACTCGTTATGCCACGATTATGAAAACCACTTTAATTATCACATTCCTACTGCTCATCTCATGCGCAATTGCGGCGGACGACATCCGTTTTTCCATGGACGAGGAGCCATACTACAAGGGAAGCCCTTTCAGATATCAACTCATCCTTGAGAACAAGACTCCTGACGCGCCGCCTGAACTGCCTGCCACGACTGACTTGTCCGTCCAAGCATTGCAGCCTCAAAGCAGCACCAGTTCCCAAGTCTATATCTTCAACGGAAAGCGTACTGAAAATAAAACAGTAACAACGACATACACGTTCCTGCTTACCCCGCGCAAGACTGGCACCGTCACGATTCCAGAGGGAAAAATCACCATCAACGGAAGAGTCATGACCATTCCCTCACGAAAGATAACCGTCCGTTCTCTGGACACGAACCGCACCATAACCCTGACAGCAACCGCCGACAAGAACATCTGTGCCGTCGGCGAACCTGTAACTATCTCATTTAGATGGACTTCCACTGCCAACATCCAAGAATATCAGTTCAATATCCCCCTGCTTTCACAGGAAGGATTCGATGTCGAACCCGCGCCGTTGAGCAAGCAACTGCAAAACCTTCGCGGAGCAACGTCAATCACTGTCAATGGGGACACGCGAATTCCCGCATTCCAGCGTGCGTCCAACGCGCAAATCAGCATTCAATTCGCCATCAATGTCATTCCAAGAAAACCTGGAATCCACCAGATTCAGCCATCAACCGTCCTCTGCGAAGTCATCGACACGTCTTCACCAAGACGTAGGCAAAACAGAAACTCGTTCTTTGACGACCCATTTATGAACTCGCCGTTTTTCGGCCAGCAGTACAACACAGTCAAGTGCGCGGCAGAGACATCTCCCATAAAACTGGAAGTCAAGGAACCGCCGTCCTCGAACCGCCCCTATTCCTATACCGGACTGGCAGAGCCTTGTTCCATTTCTGTAACAGCCGACAAGACAGATGTCTATGTTGGTGACCCAATCGTCCTATCCATCACGCTCCAGGGGCCGCGTTTCCCACAAAGCATCATTCTGCCCAAACTCAACGAGGCCCCTGCATTTAAGGAAAACTTCCGAATCTTCGACAATGACGCACCTGGCCAACTGAATCCTAATTCGTCAATTACATTCAAACGAACCATCCGAGCGACTTCAACGGAAGTCAAGCAGATTCCATCTCTTGAAATCTCATGGTTCGATGCCAAAGACGGCCAATACCACACGTCTTCGTCACAGCCGATTCCATTGGAAGTCAAAGCGACAAAACAGGCAACCGCAATTACTTCGGGACAAGTCATCGTACAGGAAAAGGTCGATGTTTCCGCCAATTCCACTGGTCCGAGGGGCAATTTCCCTTCTGAAGAATGCCTTGTCAATCAACACAAGCAAAACACCTCTGCGACCTCGACGCCCACCCCGTATCTTCTCTTCGGAATGCCGTTCCTCACACTCCTGCTCCTGCTCACGAAAACCATCGTCCGCCACAGGGCTGCAAACGCCGATGCCTACCGAGTCAAGGGAGCCGCGAGAAACGCGTTGCACGCCTTGGGGCGTTGCAAAAATGCAGAGGGACATCAGGCAAGCATAGACGCAATCAATTCCTTCATCGGGGATAAATTGAAACGGAATCCAGATTCAATCACCTTGCAGGACATCGAATCTTTCCTCAAGTCAAAAAACACGCCTGAAGAACTCATTGAACGCACGCGGAAACTTGTCAATGACTGCGAAGCGGCCATCTATGCCAGACAATCCAAAATCTCCCCTGACGAAGCTCGCAATCTGGCGCGTCAACTTATCATCGACCTTGACAAAGCAACACGATAATCATCTGCCATGAAAACACTTCTGACCATAGCATTTCTGTTCATTTCCATCGTCCTGCCCGCCCAGACGCAGTTGGAGCGACTCCAACAAGCGGAAAAACTTTACCTTGACGGGTTGCAAGCGGAAAATGACCACGACCGCGCCAAAGCCACTGACGCGTGGAATCAGGCGGCCGCCATCTATTCGGAACTTCTTGACACAGATGGTTTTGACAATGCAAAACTGCGCTACAACCTCGCCAATGTCTGTCTGGCGCAGAAAAAACTCGGTCTTGCAATTCACAACTATAAAATCGCCCTTGAACTGGAACCCGACAACGAGCGAATCGCGGCAAACCTGGATGTCGCACGAAGTTTGCGAAAAGACAACTTGACCGCCGCCGAAAAGGACCTCGTTCTCAAGACGCTGTTCTTTTTCCACTACGACATTTCATTCGACACGCGCAGAATCATTTTCTACTGTTTTTACACGATCTTGTTCCTAACCATTGTCATACGAATATTCACGCATAGGCATGTCGCCCTAACGACGATCATTGCCATCACAGCGAGCTGCTCCATCGTCCTGGCTGTCTCGCTGGGCATCTCCTGGAAGGCACGGAACAAAACCATCGGCGTCATCACGGCAAAAGTCGTCCATGCAAAGGTCGGAAGTTCGAATTCCTATCAGGATGCCTTCGACACACCGCTACATGATGGCACAGAATTCATGCTGATTGAAACCGATTCATCCAACCAATGGCTGTATGTTCGTCTCGACAATGGCTCGGAAGGATGGATTCCAGCCGATACCGCCCTTCTTGCTAAACATTAAACGCTCTATTCCCCATACCATAAGGGTACGTAACTGCATAGGTCAAGGAGACTGTCAAAAGCCC
>JAGCTA010000416.1 GCA_017963875.1 Victivallales bacterium
ACGAACGCCCAGGAGGTCATCGGTGCCCTTTCAAGGGAATTCCTTAGGGAATTGGCCGCAAAATATCCAGGCGTTTCCATCGGCTTTGGCGGTCAGCGCGATGCGTCCCGCGAGACGGGCGGCTCTATGGGCAAGGCTTTTCTCATCGGCATTTTCGGCGTTTTCGTCATCCTGTCTCTCCAATTCCGCAGTTGGCTTGTACCGTTTGTCGTGATGTTTGCCTTCCCACTTGCCATGATTGGCGTTGTTTGGGGACATATTTTCGCAGGGCTGTCATTTAACATGCTGAGTCTCATAGGCGTCATATCGCTTGCGGGAATTGTCGTCAACGATTCCATTCTCATGATGGAATTCATCCGTTTAAGGGAATCTGAGGGTATCTCTCACATCGAGGCTTCGCCCAAAGCGGCAGCAGACCGATTCCGCTCCATCATGCTGACGAGTGTCACAACCATCGCAGGCCTGCTACCACTTCTTGCGGAAAAATCCCTTCAGGCACAGATGCTTATCCCAATGGCGCTGTCACTCGTGTGCGGTCTTGCCACCTCGACATTGCTCGTCCTGTTCGTCATACCAGCACTCTATGCCATCGTCATCGACATCCGTGGCAATTCGCAGATACCAGGCAAGTGACGAAAACACTAGGAAGACGGCCTTCTTAATCTTGCCATTTCACCCCTAAAACATAAAAACCTTCTACCTATGTCCAAATCCCCTCTCATCGGTATTCCCCAGATCACTTTCAAACAAGAAACTTACGATAAATATACACATGCTGTCTCGTCCAACGGCGGCACGCCAGTCACAATTACGCCTGACTCATCAGCAGCAGAACGCTCAGAGTTTATCCACAAATGCCATGGCTTCATCTTCATGGGCGGTCCTGATTTCGCACCAGAACGTTACGGCGGCACTCTCCATCCGAGCATGAAGATGCTAGAGCCAGCCATTGAGGACTTCTATTTTTCAGTTGCAACGACGGTTATCAGGGAAACCGCAAAGCCAGTCCTCGGCATCTGCCTCGGCTGTCAACTCATCAACGTCATCATGGGCGGAACGCTCTATGAAGACATCCACACACAAGTGCCTTCCTGCGGCTGGCATACGCGCCAAGGGCACGCCCCCAATCTTGAGACAATGCACCCAGTCGCCTTCACACCAGACAGTCCGCTTCGCCTCATTTTCGGTTGCAACACCATCTGTGCCAACAGTTCACATCATCAGGCGATTAAAGCAATCGGCAACAACCTCACAATTGCCGCCAGGGCAGATGACGGCATCGTCGAGGCCGTCGCCCTCAAAAACTGCTTTTCGCGTTTCCTCATCGGCCTCCAATGGCATCCAGAACGACTCACCGAAACACTCTACCCACACGCACGAATCTTCCAGGCACTTGTACACGCCGCACGCCGCTGAAAACAAAGGTTCACACAGCAAAAGCAAGCAAAGAGTCATGAAGTTCTACTCACCCAAGGAAAACCATTCCATCCAGTTCCGTCTTCCTTGAGAGCCCCGCTTCAAGAGCCTCGGCGACAGCCTCGCCTGCGTTCAGAGGAAGAACCGCGTAAAGAGGTAATTGGAAGGAGGCTTTGTATTTTCCGAGCGTGAATTTCAATAGTTCAACAACATCTCTGCGGTTGACATTCGGATGATAGCGCCAATTGAGAAAAGCCGCCGTCCACGATGGGTTGACGATGGCCGCCGCATAGCCGACAATGGCTCCTGCTTCATTTTCAGCAACAGCAATCACTCCCTTCTTCTCAAGCACACGGTTCAGACTGGTCATATAGTCGCTGTTCTGGTCGCCCGCAAAGACGAAAGACCGTGAGCACCGCCACATTGCGTCGGTATAGACGAGACACTTGTCGCAGTCGAACTGGTCGCCGCAATCGCCATCTCGCAGACTTGCAACCGTGCAGTCCGCATAGAGACGGTTCATAAGCAACTTGCAGGAACCCAGTTCTGGCTTGACAATGCCCATCGCGTCATTTTCCTTGTTTCCGTGAAGCACACGCAGCCCAAACTTCTCATATACGGGTATGCGCCAGCCAGAAGCGTGGCAGCAGAGCATCTGCGCAGGGCTGGCATCAAAATCCGCCTTGAAACATTCCAGCAGGAAATTCAATAGTCCACGCTTCCGATGAGCGTAGTTTGTGAAAATGTTGCCGAAGTTTCCACGGAGTGTGCGCTTGGACCAGCCATACCACAAACGGGCGACAGGAACGCCATCCACCTCAGCAATGAAAACTCGATCTTCTATGAATTGATCATGCCCTTCAATCATTGCACGGTTGTAATAGTGCTTCCATTCAGCAGAGACCTCGTACATGCCGCGAAGACCATCCTCCTCTGGCGGGACTATCAGAACGACACGCGCTTGCTCCCCAGAAGTCAACTTTTTCTCAGCGACAACCGATTTCATTTGGTCTCCTCCTTGAAGATTGCATCATCTTCCTCCACTGTTGCCAAATGGAAGAACTCATTGAAGAATTGCTCGAAATGGAGGGCAGTCAGTCCATTTTTGTAATAAGAGAGATTCGGGGCACCCTCCTCGCGGACATGGGCCATCATCGTTTTTTCCTTGCGCAGAGCCTCCCCTTGAATGCGCCACTCGACTGCAAGCCGCTTGACTTCCATGTTGTCTCCCCGACGTTCCGCCAGGCGCAGTTGCGTGAAGGTATATAGGAAAAAGATGATGTCACGCGTATATTGGAAACGCCGAATGTCCATCTGGATGCGTTTTGTGGCCAATTCATCGCCGACAACGGCCTGCAAAGCCTTTGGGAGCATCGTTTCGGCCTCACGCAAAAGCCTGACTGTCGTCTCGAGGCTGACTGCGGGACCAAAGTTTCTGTTCAGTTCAAAATGGCCAGGTAGGAAAAGTTCCTCGCTGTCCGACAACAACCTTGACGTCAGACTGTAGTTCACGCAGCGATGCCGTTCGGGGGAATAACTGCATGCCTGATAGTGCTTCAGGCACTTGCAGTTGGCAGTTGCACGCCGCAAAACATCGTAGAATGCCTCCATTTCTTCGGCGGCATCGTGGTAACGTCTCAGACAGAAATCGCCGATGTCAAAGGAATCGTCGCACAGGGCGGCTGCAAAAGCGCAGTTGTTGACGGCAAGTTCGCCCCATAACGCCGTGCTGACGTGCATGTAGTCGATGCCATACGCTCCATGCGAGATATAGTACGGGATGTCATGCGCCATGCCTTTGTCCAAAATCACGGCAATGGAAACCATCCAGGAGACATTGTAGTATTCGCCGATTATAAGACGAAACTTCCCTAGACGACTCCAGGCAAGAAGATTTTTGTTTAGGTTGTCGTTTGCGAAGCATGAAACATCATCGATGTCGTGCGCATAGCACCGCTCGATGGGGAAGAACTGTATAAGCACCTTGCTGTAGTCGAAATCGTCTGGCAGCGGTCTGTCAGGCGCAATCAACGTCTCATGATATGCAGGCACCACGAGAACAACGGGTCGGGAGACTTTCTGCGCAATGGCTTTCTGCACGGCGTATGCCACGTTCAACATCCGCGTGGCGATATTGCCGATGGCGCGGCAATTCTCGCACTCGCACCAATGGCCATTGTCAAAGGGAGCGAGATTCATCAAATCCACATCAGCGAGGGAGCCATGTTCCAGTTCCTCTGTCAGATTGTCTGTGAAAACCTTCATGGCCTCTGCATTGGAGGTGCAGAAATTGTCCGCATCGCAACGCTTCATGTCAGGCGAGCGCTTGCCATCGCGGAGAGCGAAATACTCTGGATGCGTTGCATAATAGCGTTCTGGCGGCAGGAAGTCTGCAAAGGCTCGGTGCATACCGCTTGGCGGGTTGCCGCGCAGTTTTAGTCCAAACCGCCGTGCCAACTCTGGCTGGTGAAGTTTCGCTCCCCAGAGGTTAAGTTTGTGCCATGCCATCCAACGCATCATTGACGGCGTCTCACGCGCCTCCACGACAAAGAACCCGCGATACTCCAGACGCGGTTTCCAATGAATGTCCAACGGCTTGATTTCGAGTGTCCTGGGCACCTCCAAATCCCATTCGTCGGGAGAGAACATCCTAAAGCCCAAGGCATTCAGCAGTTCATAGACGCCATAGAGCAACGCTGTTCCCGAACCGCCGCAGATGTGGTATTCACCGTTTCCCACAAGAGTGAACTCCTGTTCCGACAAATTGTCTGAAAGTTCCAGAACGACCTTGTCCTGCAGATGAAACGCAGAAAGATTGGCCTCAATCTCCCATTTCGCCTGTTCTAGTGCATTCATACGTTTTTCCTCCTGAATCAAGATTGCTTTTTCTCATGATTCTGAAAACATTACCCTGAATCCGTGAAGTGCCGAATGGCGAGGCGATTTCTAGGAGAGTTGAAGGCGCGTATACGACATACGAGCCTGTCCCGCCGTAACCTTTGGCGAAAGCGGAAGACTCGACAACGAAATCGACCGCCACACGGTGGTGCTTCACGTATTCAGGACTACCACACTGGATACAAATGGTGAATCCGATGGCGGTATTTGTCATGGATGGGTTTATTATGCTCATCGCAGCCAGGGATATTATTGCTGACCCAGATTTCTGGCGTGCCACCCTTTTCCTTGATCAGGCGGATTGTCTCGGCCATCATCAGATTCAGCGTGAAACAGGTCAGGGAAGTCGCGGTCGGCCCAACTTCTTCGGGAACGCCTGGTATTTTCAGAATGGCATCTGGATACGGCACATGGTTGTCAATGGCGATATCAGCAAAATCATTGATGTTCTTCTTGCTAGGATGACGCCAGATAAAGTCTTTGGGAACTTTCTGTGCGAATTTGTGGGCATTGACCGTGATGAGTTTCACGCCGCGTTTCTGCGCTTCGACGGCGACATCCACAGAGACAATGTTCAAACCATAGAAATTGACTAGAATCAGCACGTCATCTTTGTAGACATCATAGAAATTCAGAATAAATGGTGCCAGCCCAGTAACCTTGGCAGTGGTAGGATAGGCATTGACGATATTTGTTCCAGCGGGAAACATGGCGTTGACCTGCGCCAGACCGCCTGCCCGCCAGAAAATCTCCATCGCGGCGATTGCAGAATGCCCACCTGCCCCGAAAATGTTGATCAGACGTCCCTCCAGCACTTTGTCGGACAGCAACTCGGCCGCTTTCAGGATGTTTTCCTCTTCTTCCTTCGCAATGGTCTGCATCAACGATGTGACCTCAGAAGTGTACTTTGAAATAAGTTTGCTCATGACTACTCCGCAGATTGTTTTGTTATGTAATTGTTACCTGTATCCTTGAAGTGCCGAATGGCGAGGCGATTTATAGGAGAGTTGAGGGCGCGTATACGACATACGTAACCGAAACTCGACAACGAAATCGACCGCCAGGTGGTGCTTCACGGGTTCAGGTGTTAATCATCAATTGCACCAAAACTCGACAACGAAATCGACCGCCAGGTGGTGCTTCACGGGTTCAGGTGTTAATCATCAATTGCACCAAAGCCCTCCGAGAACTGGATCTCGAAGGGCTTTGCTTTTTCAGTTCATCAATTGGTGCTTAAGCGAACCAATGATTACTTCTGATGATAGACCGTATGGAGAAGGTGATGCGCCTTTTCGCTGCCAGGCTCGCCAAGATACTCGCTGTAAAGTTTCTGGATGTCTGGGTTATTGTGAGACAGACGAATCGTCTTGCGCTCGTCTTCCGTGTACAAGCCTTTCATGCGCTTCTCAAGCAGGTCGGCATGGCCGTGCAAGAAGGGCTGACCACCGCCGTTGATGCACCCGCCAGGGCACGCCATAATTTCAATCGCCTGGAAGCGGTTGGGATCCTCGCGGACCATCTCAAGAACCTTGCGGGCATTGCCAAGACCACTGCACACAGCCGCGTTGACAACAACGCCAGGTGCCAATTCGACCTTTGCTTCCTTGATGCCGTCAAGACCACGGACTGCGCGGAAATTGATGGCATCACCACACAAATCCTTGTTGCCGAGCCAACTGGCAACTGTACGCAACGCCGCTTCAAGAACACCGCCCGTGACACCGAAGATGACGCCTGCGCCCGTGGACTCGCCGAGCGGGCTGTCGTATTCTTCATCTTCCATGTTCGCGAGGTTGATGCCCGCTTCACGGAACATCTTGCAGAGTTCGCGCGTCGTGATGACGTAGTCGATATCGCGGACGCCATCGTGCGAGAACTCGGGGCGTGCGGCCTCGTATTTCTTCGCCTGGCAAGGCATGATGGAGACGACGATAAGATCCTTCGGGGCGATACCCAACTTCTCAGCATAGTAACTCTTCGCAATCGCGCCGAACATCTGCTGAGGCGATTTGCAGGATGAAGGAATATGAAGCAGATCGGGGAAGTTGTGCTCGATGAAGTTGATCCAGCCGGGGCAGCAACTCGTCAGAATCGGCAGGTTCTTGCCAGCCTTGACACGCTCAAGAAGTTCGTGTCCCTCTTCCATAATCGTGAGGTCGGCGGCAAAATCGGTGTCAAACACCTTGGCGAAACCAAGAGCGCGAAGTCCAGCAACCAGTTTGCCCGTTACAGGCGTGCCTGGCTCGAAGCCGAATTCCTGACCGACAGCGACACGAACCGCAGGTGCCGTGCTCACAATCACCGTCTTGGTCGGGTCGTTGATTGCATTCCACACTTTCTTCACATAACTGATGCCTGTGATGGCTCCGACGGGGCACGCATTGACGCACTGTCCGCAGAATGTGCAGGACGTATCCGCCAACGGAATCATGCTCGGCGTGCCGACTTTCGCCGTGAAACCACGGCCATAGCCTGTCAGAACGCCAACTTTCTGGCATTTGTTGCAGTCAGTTTCGCAACGGCGGCACATGATGCACTTGGAGAGGTCTCGCATGATGGCCTCACTCGAATCGTCAACGGCAAACTTGTTGACTTCGCCTTTGAATTCAATGTCGCGAATGCCGAATTCGGCCGCCAATTGCTGAAGTTCACAATCCTGGTTCTTCGGGCAGGTCAAACAATCTTTCGGATGGTCGGACAGCAACAGTTCCAAAACCGTGCGGCGGGCATTGATTGCACGCTGCGAATTCGTCTGGACAACGACGCCATCACGGTCAACAGGCGTCGCACACGCTGGAACCAGCACG
>JAGCTA010000417.1 GCA_017963875.1 Victivallales bacterium
GTTCCCCAAATTATTGAATGATATAGATATGATATCGCTTTGTATCAATTACATGGAAAGTATCCTTGTCACGCTGCTACGACTTCCTATCACCCATCTGATAAATCACTTTCATCAATCTCTTTTAATATACTATCTTATTCTAAGTTGTCCATTTTGTCATTCCAATTCGATTTGATTAAATTACCTAAGGTTTACCACCTTGCAGTTGCCTTAAAAGACGTTACAGTATCTAATATACTAAACGGCAACATCAGTCAGCCGACGTTGGCACAACATTTTGCAACATGGAGTCCTAGCAATGGAAAGTCAGATTTTCACCGATGCCGTGGAATGTTTTGAGTCAAGCGAGCATTTCAGGATTGTCGCCTTTGGCGCGTCTAATACCGAACGATACATGCCTGGAACACATTGGACAGACGTGCTTGAAGTCGGTCTGCGTAGCAGATTCGGTCGAAAGTTTCAATTGATCAATTCAGGCGTCAGCGGCAACAACACACGAGAGGCACTTGCGCGTTTTGACAGAGACGTCGCGTTTTTCAAGCCAGCCCTGGTCATTGTCACTTTTGGTGGAAATGATTGCAATCCATTGCCTGAGAAATATGTACCAGAGGATGAGTTCGCGGCGAACATGGAGCAAATCGCAGAAAAGATTAAGGCTCTAAAAGCCATACCAGTCTTCCAGACATACTACAAGATGGATTTGGAGGGAATGGTCCCCGAACGTGCACGCGGATTTGTCCACAACATGGAAATCGTCAGGGAACTTGCGCAAAAGCACGGCTGGCATCTCGTTGATCAATATGCCGTATTCGAGAAAATCGACCCAATAGTCCACCGTTATCAACTGATGATCAACGCCATGCACACGAATGAAGACGGTAATCTGCTCATTGGAATCGAACTGCTGCGCCATTTCGATGTTGATCCATGGAAAATCTCAAACATGGGCAAATTGGCCGCCACCATCCATCTGCGCGAATCAATCGGCTGAGCAAAAGATTGCCACAAAGCATTCTACCATGCAGATACTTGCAGCGCCAATCCAGGAATACACAGACGCGGCTTTCCGAAATGCGCATTATTCGACCATCGGCGGCATCGACGAATACTACATCCCGTTTCTTCGACTGGAAAACGGACTGTTATCTCACCGAATAGAAAAAGACATCGCTCCTGAAAACAACCGATGCCCGTGCCTTGTCCCTCAGATTCTTGTAAAAAACGCTTCTGAAACACATGAACTGCTTGAAATGCTCACGGCACGTGATTACCGACGCATTGATTTCAACTTCTGTTGTCCTTTTCCCAAAGTGACATCACGTGGCTATGGCTCTGGCATCCTCAAGTTCCCACGTGTCATACAGGAAGTGCTTTCCGAGGCCGCACATTATGAAAACATCCGTTTTTCAGCAAAACTCAGACTTGGCATGGAACATGCAGACGACTGCATGGCACTTCTTCCTATTCTCAACGATTTTCCCTTCGAAAAGATCGTCCTCCATCCAAGGACTGCAAAGCAGCAATACATGGGAATACCTGACAGGGAGGTATTCAGGCGCTTTCAGGAAGCCTGCCAACACAACGTTATCTACAATGGCGACATCATTTGTCCCGCTGATGCTATCGGTCTAGACGACATCATGATCGGTCGTGGTCTCTTTGCCAATCCCCTGCTGCCGCTGACGATTCGAGGACAATCCTTCTCAACGACTATGCTAACCGATTTCCATAACGCCTACGTTTCAGAGTGCATGAAACTATATCAGCAACCGCTTTTGAAACTAAAACTCCTATGGGACTATTTTCTTCCAGATGCCGATAAAAAACTGCGCAAGGCAATCAAAAAGTCAGTAAAGATTGATGATTACCTCCGCTATGCGGCAGAAGCCTTGTTTTTGAAAAATGATACAGAGATTAGGCTTTGAAAAGTTGAAGGACATCAAAAAAGACAGTCAAGATGAACTTTTGATTTTCCTGTTTGAAAACATGCCAACTGACTATTATATTTAAAAATGTTTTTGAAGCGTTGCATTATCGCATCAACATTTAACCTTGAGTTAAAATCCATGAACCATTTCTGCAAAAAGCAAACACAGCGTCGAACATCGGTCGTATTGTGTGCATTATTGCTGATGGTAATGGTGTTTTCCAATCTGTTCATCATTTTTGAACATGACCATGAATGCTCAGGCGATGACTGTCCAATATGCATTCTGCTTCAACAGGCAGAGAAAAATGTCACTTGTCTTGGAGAGGCTGAACATGGGGGAATTCCGTATTTGTTTCTTACGCCAGCATCCAACGTTCAGACATGTATTCTGCCCTTCTATAGATACGCCCTACCTCTTACTCTGATTTACCTAAAGGTTCAGCAGAACAAATAACAGTTCTCCTGTAAATAGCAATTCGCTTTCAATGAAAATCGTGTAGATGCAGCCATCACCTTTTTGGGGTTGTACCACCTGTGATGTATCTCATGAAAGCGATGTTTCTAATGTCGTTTGCAGTGAATTTTGCTGCCAACGTGCAAATTATGGTTCATATTCAACAGGAGATTTCAAAATGAGAAAACTCATGAACTTGCTGGCATTTGCCATTGTATCCATATTCATAACCTCCAGTTCACTTTTTGCTGCACCTGTACCGCGTCTTCGCGTTATCACCACAACGTTTCCACTTTATGACTGGACACGGCAGATCCTAGGAAGACACTTTAGTGAAGTCGAACTTATACAGTTGCAAGACAATGGAATAGATTTACATAATTATCAACCGACAGTGAAAGACATCGCACGCATCGCCCAATGTGACCTGTTTGTGTTTGTGGGAGGTGAATCGGATGAATGGGTTGACAAAGCACTCCATTCCCCACGTAACCCCAAACGTATTGCGCTGAATCTCGTCAAAGAATTGGGAGACGCCGTACAGGAAGAAGAACCGCTTGAAGGCATGGAGGAACATGCACACCACCACCATCATGACCATGACAAGAATCATGACCATGACAAGAAACATGACCATGATGGTGACGATGACGAGCATGAAACAGATGAACACATCTGGCTTTCACTGCGTTGTGCTGTAACACTTTGCAAGGCTATCTCGCTAAAACTTTCTGAACTTGACAAGGCAAATGCGGCTGAATATCAGGCCAACTGCCGTGCGTATTCAGAAAAACTGCTTGCACTCGACAAACGCTATAAAGAAGCCGTTTTTGCTTCCACTCAAAAGACATTGTTGTTCGCCGATCGTTATCCTTTCCGATACATGGCAAACGACTATGGTCTGACATGCTTCGCTGCTTTTTCAGGATGTTCCGCTGAAACTGAAGCCAGTTTCAAAACTATCGCATTCCTAGCGGGAAAAGTTGATGAATACAAACTTCCTTTCGTCCTGGTTCTGGAAAACAGGCAGCACAAGATTGCCGAAACGGTTGTTCGAACCGCAAAAAGCAAAGGTGTCGGAATCCTGACAATCGACTCTTTGCAGGCTACAACTTCCCGCGATTCAATCAACGGGAAAAATTATCTAAATGCCATGGAGAATAATCTGGCTGTCTTGATAAAGGCTCTAGGTAATTAACATAGGAAAGAATATGCGCCTGCTTGAATGTAATTCCGTATCCCTTGGATATCCAGGACGCCTTTTGACGAAGAATCTGTCTTTCTCCCTTGAAACGGGGCAGTGCCTGTGCGTTCTGGGAGAAAACGGTACAGGAAAATCAACCCTCATTCGAACCATTCTTCATTTGCAACCTCCATTGAGCGGAACAATCCAACTCGGCGAGGGTATTTTCTCGCATGACATAGGTTATTTGCCGCAAACAACGGCCATTCCTTCAGATTTTCCCGCAACAGTCGAGGAGGTTGTTCTCTCAGGTACCCTTGCTGGCCGCGGGTGGCATCCTTTTTATGGGAAAAAGGAAAAAGAGCAGGCGTTGCGTCAGATTTCACGCCTTGGGCTTGCGAAACTGCGCAAATTCAGTTTTAGAGATCTTTCAGGTGGTCAACGCCAGCGAACACTGCTGGCACGCGCTTTGTGTGCAGCCAAACACCTTCTTCTTCTGGATGAGCCCGTTGCGGGGCTTGATCCAACGATCCAGACGGAATTCTACCGTCTGCTCCATACGTTATGCGAAGAGGATGGCATGGGTATCTTCATGGTCTCCCACGACCTACATGGTGCAGTCGAGCAAGCGACACATATCCTGCACCTTTCATCCACTCCTTTCTTTGGCACACAGAAGGAATATCTGGCAACGGCTTATTGGCGTAGCATAAATGGAAACAAAACACTATGAATATAATAGAATCACTTCAAATGTATCTGGGCTATCCTTTTGTGCAGTATGTACTTGTGGCTGGAACACTAATTGCGCTCTGTTCTTCGCTTCTAGGAGTCACCCTTGTTCTCAAGCGGTTTTCACTGATTGGAGACGGCCTGTCACACGTCGCCTTCGGCGCATTGGGTATAGCGACAGTACTGAAGGTATTTTCTCCAATGATGTTCGTCTTGCCCATAACAGTCCTATGTGCCGTCTGCCTTCTCTGCGCAAGCACTAAATCACGAATTCGTGGGGATGCATCCATCGCTATGCTGTCCGTCGGTTCATTGGCTATCGGATATATGGTTCTCAATGTATTCGGTACTTCCTCCAATGTCTCGGGTGATGTATGCAGCA
>JAGCTA010000418.1 GCA_017963875.1 Victivallales bacterium
AGCACGAGATCGTTTTCACGCGCCAGTTTCTCAGCGGTTTTCACAAAATCCTTTTGCAGCACGCAAACGCCGCCCTCGCCCTGGATGCACTCGATCATGATGGCAGCGGGGGAATTTTCCATGACGCATTTCTCCAGCGCCGCGATGTCGTTCGGCGGGGTACTGACAAAGCCTGGCGTCAGTGGCTGGAACAACTCATGGTAATGATCCTGGCCTGTGGCAGCCAGCGTCGTCAACGTGCGCCCATGGAAACTGTTCTGAAGGGTGATGATCGTATGATGCCCCGCACCTTTTTTGTCCGACGCGTATTTGCGGGCGACCTTGATGGCGCATTCGTTGGCTTCCGCGCCTGAATTGCAGAAAAACACCTTCGACATGCCCGTGCGCTCGCAGAGCATCTTCGCCAACTGGACACAAGGTTGCGTATAATAGAGATTGGATGTATGCTGGAGTTTTCCAAGTTGCGCCTTGACGGCATCGCTCCAGATATCATCGATGCATCCGAAGGAATTGACTCCGATGCCCGAACCCATGTCAATATATTCCTTTCCGTCAATCGCGGTCAGGATGGCTCCCTTTCCAGAAACCAATTCAACAGGGAAACGGTTATATGTCCCTGCAACGTATTGTTTATCAAGTTCCTTGAATGAATCCGTCATTGTTCGTCTCCTGTAATCATGGTGCCCGCGCCTTCATCAGTCAGCAATTCCATGAGGATGGAATGCGGGATGCGTCCGTCCATGATGATGACCTTGCGGACACCTGCGTCTATTGCCGTAATGCAGCACTCGATTTTCGGAATCATGCCACCAGAAATCGTCCCGTCGATGAGAAGTTCCTTCGCCTTCGATGCGGAGATTTCAGGGATAAGCGTGGATGGATCGTCTTTGTCCTTGAGCAGGCCCGCAATATCGGTGAGCATGATAAGGCGTTCCGCGTGTAGCGCGCCCGCGACATACGCGGCAGCGGTGTCGCCGTTGATGTTGTACGGATGGCCGTCCTCTCCACAGCCGAGTGTGGAAATGACAGGCACGTAGCCTTTTTCCAGCAGGTCGATGACAGGTGCGATGTTCACCTTGGTAATTTTGCCCACATAGCCGAGTTTCGGGTCCTTGCAGACCGCCTCGATGAGATGCCCGTCCATGCCTGAGATGCCGATGGCGTGTGCGCCTTTCTTCTCCAGGCGCCCTACCAGGCTCTTGCCGATTTTGCCTGCCAGAACCATCTGGACGATTTCAACCGTTTCTTCGTCCGTCACGCGCAAGCCGTTGACAAACTCCGCCTTCTTCCCGAGTTTGTTCATCGTCTCGCTGATTTCAGGGCCGCCGCCGTGGACCAAGACAACTTTGACGCCGATGAGATGGAGCAGCGCGATGTCCTCCATGACCTGGTCCTTCAACTGTTCGTCAACCATGGCATTGCCACCGTATTTGACGACGATGATTTTATTTGAATGCTGCCGAATATATGGGAGCGCCTCCGTGATGACCTGCGCCCGCTCGGCATTGGAAAATGATTTGTCATTCATTGTTTCTGTTCCTCTGTTTCCTCGTGATGACTCAAACGAATGGTCGCAGGCTGTCTCAGGTACGATAATCGCCGTTGATTTTCACATAATCGTAGGTCAGATCGCAGCCCCAGGCGGTCGCCTCGATCGGCCCGTCCCCAAGGCTGACGAGAATTTCGATTTCCTTCTGCTTCAACACTTCGGAGGCCTTCTCCTCCGAAAACGGCACGCCCGCGCCGTTCCTGCAAACGGTGACGGTTCCAGCCGTTGAACGAAAATCGACGCCGACCTTGTCAACGTCCACAGCGGCGCCGCTGTATCCGATGGCGCAGAGGACACGTCCCCAGTTGGCGTCCGCACCAAACATCGCCGCCTTCAGCAAACTTGAACAGATGACGCTCTTGGCGACGGTACGCGCCGTCGCCAAATCATTCGCGCCGCTTACCTTGCACTCCAGAAGTTTCGTCGCGCCCTCGCCGTCACCCGCGATCATGCGGCAGAGATGGACGGTCACCGTGTTCAGCGCCGTCATGAACGCGCTGAAATCCGCGCCTTCCGCTGTGATTTCCGCATTGCCCGCCATGCCGTTCGCGAGGATGCTCACCATGTCGTTTGTCGAAGTATCGCCGTCAATGCTGAGCATGTTGAACGTTGAAGCGATGTCGCCCTTGAGTGCCTTTGAAAGCATCTCTGGGGCGATGGCGACGTCCGTGGTGATGAACACGAGCATCGTCGCCATGTTCGGATGAATCATGCCGCTGCCCTTTGCGATACCGCCAAGACGACACGTCTTTCCGCCGACGGTGAACTCGACGGCGACGGATTTCATCTGCGTATCCGTCGTCATGATGCCCTCAGCGGCGACAGCACTGCCGTCATCAGAAAGCCCTTCCACAAGTGCAGGAATGCCTTCTGCAATCGGCGTCAAGTCCAGCGGCTGCCCGATGACGCCTGTCGAAGCAACGATGATGTCATCCGCAGGGATGCCGAGTTTTGCCGACAGGCATTCGCAGGTACGCGTCGCAATCTCGACGCCGTCCGCATTGCACGTATTGGCATTACCACTGTTGCAGATAACCGCCTGTGCATGGCCGTCGGCCAGATGCGCCTTTGTCACTGCAATAGGCGCGCCTTTGACGAGGTTTTTCGTATAGACCGCCGCAGCCGAGGCACGGCATTCGCTGACAATCAGTGACAAGTCACGTTTCGTGCGGTTCTTGCGGATGCCACAGCGCACACCATTCGCCTTGAAGCCCTTTGCGGCGCAAATGCCGCCGTCAATCAGTTTAATGGACATTGTTATTCCTTTATGTTTAGTTAGTTATTTTGAGAGTTTCAGTCCCAGCGTCTCGTCAACGCCTAGCAGGATGTTCATGTTCTGGATTGCCGCGCCCGAAGCGCCCTTGCCGAGATTGTCGAAGCGCGCCGTCAAGATGATTCGCTCGTCATTTCCCGCGACGGAGACCTGAATGTCGTCGTAGCCAGACAAAGCGCCAGCGGAGAGGAATCCCGCCTCGTCCGCAGGGTCATCAAAATGCACCAAAGGCGTCGTGTAGAGTTCCCGATAGGCGTTCTTGATGTCTTCGATTGAGCCGTTTATCTGCTTGGCGAACAACGGCACCGTCACTTCCATGCCGCTGTAGAAATCACCGACAATTGGACAGAAGACAGGCGCATTCTCCAGCCCGCAGACAACGGCCATTTCAGGCAGATGCTTGTGAGACTGCGAAATGCCGTACTGACGCGGCGCATCCAGCAGTGGACTACGCCCCTCGGCTGCCTCGTATTCCGCAATCATCTTCTTGCCGCCGCCTGAATAACCCGTCAGCGAGAAGCAGGTCAAGGCCGCCGTCTTCGGCAGAATTCCCGCATGAACCAAGGGCGCGACAAGCGCAATGAAGCCGCTGGCGTGGCAGCCAGGATTCGCGATGCGGCGAGACGCCGCGATTTTCGCACGCTGGCCTGGCAGTTCGGGGAAGCCGTATGCCCAGCCATCGGCTGTGCGATGCGCCGTCGATGTATCAATGACTGCAGTATCGCCTTCTATCATCGAAACCGCTTCTTTTGCGGCTGCGTCGGGAAGGCACAGGAACGCGATGTCCGCGGAATTGATCGCATCCTTTCGGGCGGCATTGTCCTTGCGCACTTCATCGGAAAGAATTATCAATTCGAGGTCTCGTCGTTCTGCGAGACGCTCGTGGATTCTAAGTCCCGTTGTCCCTGCACTGCCATCAATGAACACTTTCATGGATTGTATTGTCTCCTAGGTTTTGCAGATGTGCGACGCACACCATTATGGTAAAACTACTGCAGAACTGGCACCAGTTCGGGGGCATTCGCCATATACGGTGGAATCTGGACGAGGACGATTTCGAGGTCCTCCAGGCGAATCGTCGATGGGCGCATGATTTTCAGAAGCCAAACGCCTGGCTTGGAATTGTCAATCGGGATTTCCGTGAACATGCAGATGTCCTCGCCCTTGTAGACGACGTTGCCTGCAGGATCGAACACCTTGGCGTTGACGCCTTCCATCGTTCCGTCGCCTTGCAGACGAACGCAGGAACTCTTGAGCCCCGCGGGGAGGTAGAAATAGAAGTCACCCGTCGTGTGGATCACGTTGAATTCATGGTTGTCAGGCAGGTAGACACCCGCAGGAACGCTGCATTTGTCAATGGACGCCGTGTTGTTCTCGACGAATATCTCGACCTTAAGGATGCCACCCTCTTCCGCCACAAACGAGAAGTCCTTCGTGGTGTTGAAATTGACCGAACCGAGTTCGACCTTCTTGCCTGAAGGATAGATGAGTGTCGCAGGATGCGCCTTGCCACGATTCTTGATCAGTTGTTCATAATGCAACGTCAAATCGACCTTTTCGCCTTTGGTCGCATACAGCCAGAACGTGCCGTTGTGGCGGATTTTCACATCAGGCAATGCAGTGACCTTGGCGACTGCGGGCTTCAACTGTGAATCGAACTTGTGGCAGAACGGCCCGTCTGGATAATAGCGATGCGGGAAATAACGCTTGAGGAAAGCCTTGTCAACAGTGATGTCCTCTCTCTTCCCCGCGCAATTGCGCGTGACCGTGCCCTTGATGTGGTAATTTTCATAGCCAACGCAGCCAAGGTCGTTGACTCCCAGCCAGGGAAGGTCCAGGTTCTGGTCGACAGTGAGGTTGTTCAGCGTGACCGTCGTGCCCAGCCCTTTCGTCGGCGAGGCTTTGATGGCTAATATCACTGGCAGGCCTCTGCTGTCATTCATCTTGACCGTTGTATTCTCAAAGGTGAAATTCATCTGATGGCCCGCATGGACATTCAGGTCAATGCCTTTCGACGTGTCCGTGGTAATCGTGCAGTTCTTGACGACGACATCCCCTGCGACAGGCGCCGTCTCGCCATATAGGTTCAGCGAACTGAAGCGAAACGCCTCTCGGTTGCCGCCGTTGACGACGCAGTTCTCGAACAGGAAGGACATCTTGCCGACGCGCGGTGTGTCCATTCGTGGAGTCCAGAACGTGACTGCCGCGCCTTGGTTGCCTTCGACGACGCAGTTGCGCATCACGCAGTCGATCATCGGCTCGAACGGCTCGTTCGGCTCGAAGTCGATGCCCGCCATCGGCGCCGTGCCGCTCGTGTTCGTCAGCCGTGTGTTCTCTATCAGCAATCCGATGACGGAGATAATGCTGATTCCCTGGCGGTGATGGCGGTCACAGATGCAGTCCAGTATCTTGATGTTGCGCGGATGCTTCTCGGGACTGCTGTTCGATGCGGACACATACACGCCGTCGCCACCCGAATCCGTCATCAGCATGTTCTTGACGGTGACGTTGTCCGAACTGAGAATCCGAACCGTATGGCGCCATTCCGCCTTGCGGTACGGTGCCTGCTGATAATCGCACTTCCACATCCGCAGGACACCCTTCTCGCCTATGCCGACGATAGTGACGTTGTTCTGCCCCTCAATGGTGATGAGGCTGTCGTTCGTGCCCATGTATTCGCCGCGCTTTGCGAGGAACTCCGCGCCGTTCTCGAACTGGAGCGTCATATCACTGTGCAACTTGACAGGCTTCGTGACCCACGGCGTCGCCATCTTGTCAACGATGATGGTATTTGCCTTGGAAACAAGCGCCTCTTGGATGATCGCCGTGCTGTCTGCCTCGTCGAATCCCCACCAGGACAGTCTGGCTTCCTTCAATTCGCCTCGCGCCACCTGGTCGATCTTCGCCTGATTCCGCCCGACGGCGGCCCAAATTGCTAGACATGACAACAACGCTGCCATGAACAGTTGTCTTTTCATGAGAGTTTCCTTTGTGATTTGTTAACTGTTTTTCAGTTTCAGGAACAATACCTTCATATATACTATATATGTTCCCCTCGCTTTCTCAAGGGCGTGCAACTTTGCTTCTCATGCTTTCTCGTTCATCGGCAGTTTTTTTCATCCCATTCTGCATGACAAAATTCTTTCACGCATTACATTATGGAATAGTCTAATAACAGACGGTCAGCCCTCGCGTCGGACGGCGCGGGGCAATGACACCGCCTTTCAAATGTTACACGTCCAGGAAAAGAAGGAAAAAGCGACATGAAGGTCATTATCCAGCAAGATTACGACAAGATGTGCGAATGGGCAGCCAACCATATCATGGCGGCAATCAACAGCCACAAGGGCAACAAGCCTTTCGTGCTCGGATTACCCACTGGCTCCTCTCCGCTTGGCGTCTATAAACGCCTCATCGCAGCCAACAAGGCAGGCAAAGTCACATTCAAAAACGTCATCACATTCAACATGGACGAATACGTCGGACTGCCGCGCGAACATCACGAGAGTTACTGGTTCTTCATGCACGACAATTTCTTCAACCACATTGACATCCCAGCCGCGAACATCAACATCCTCAACGGCATGGCACCCGACCTCGAAGCCGAATGCGCGAACTACGAGAAGAAAATCGCCGCTTGCGGCGGCATCGACCTATTCCTTGGCGGTTCTGGCGTTGACGGACACATCGCCTTCAATGAGCCATTTACATCGCTGAGTTCCCGCACTGGCGTCCGCGACCTCACGGAAGACACGCGCATCGTCAACTCCCGCTTCTTCGACAACGACCCCTCGCAGGTCCCCGCGAAGGCCCTCTCCGTCGGCGTCGGAACCGTGACCGACTCACGCGAAGTGCTGCTTCTCATTAGCGGCCACAACAAGGCACGCGCCCTGAAGGAATGCGTTGAAGGCGGCGTCAACCAGATGTGGACCATCTCCGCGCTGAATATGCATAACAACGCCTATATCGCGTGCGATGAACTCGCCTGCGGCGAACTCCGCGTCGATACCTACAAATACTTCCTCGACGTCTATAAGAGCGAACGCCTCTGATTTCGAGAAAGTTCTGAATTCTCCAACGCCCCTGGAAATTTCCTGGGGCGTTATTTTTATGGAAAACAAGTGATGCTCCCTGAAAAAAGACGTGGCCCCTAGCCATTTGTGGAAAACAGCACTGGCGCTTCTACGGTTTCATTGCGGAAATCGGCACCACATGGACTCCATCATCCCTCGTATAACCCACATTGCCTCCTGTAATAACCATCAGCAAATCTGGCTCACGCAACGGGCATTGCTTTTCAGTCTCATTATATTTTCTAATCAGTTGCCTGATTTCCAACAAATGACTCGCTCCCTTCTCTATTTCAGACGAACCGAGTTTGATTTCAATCAGTGCATAACGCCCATCTTGAAGATGTAGCACGGCATCCGCCTCCAAGCCATATCTGTCGCGGTAATAGGAAAGTTTTCCCCCCATTGCCATGGAATATGCCTTTAAATCCCGTACAACAAGATTCTCAAAAACAAATCCAAAGGTTTTAAAATCCTTCAGGAAATAATCTGGCTTGACTCCCAAGGCAGCAACAGCGATTGAAGGATCGCAAAAGCCACGCTTTGGCATGGCACGCATATCTGATGAACTTCTTATGGCTGGACACCAGGCAGTTACATCTGAAATCACAAAAAGCCTGCGCAATGCTTCCAAATACGAATCAACCGTCGGCATCGAAACGTCTCTTACTGACAAAACATCCTTTCTGATACTCGTCTTAGTCGCTATAGTGGATATATTCCTGGCGTATGACTTCAAAAGCGACATCGTCAAAAGGGGATCCCGCTGAACATTGTCAATTCTTGATATGTCAACCTCCGCAATGTTTCTCACATAGTCCTCGGCTACAAATAGTTTTGCCTCATCTCCCCGAACAATTACAGACGAAGGCCACCCGCCACGGCTTGCGGCAAAGATCAATTCCCCAATAGACAGTCTTCCCATGGCACCGTCAACCGCCTCTGATGGATGCTGAAACATTTGGGACAAGGAAACTTGCCCTGTGGATTCATCCGATTCATACAAGGACATGGTCCCCATTTCCAAACGTGAGATACGTCCTGTGCCAGTATGCTTCACCATAATGTCATCCACAACGACTGAGCCTGTAAGTATAAATTGTCCTATTGTCTGACTCCTATCCACATATACCCTTACTGCATCCCATAACACAGGCGCAAGTTGCCACTCGTCTATCAGACGTGGCTTGTCCCCCTCCAAGAGCAACGACGGCTTCGTCTCTGCCAATTTCAAATATCCCGTCTGTAAATCAGGATCCTGCATCTCCAATACGCTTTTTGCACGCTGCTTTCCGCTGGTGGTTTTTCCACACCATTTTGGACCGACAATTATTATCGCTCCAATCGCTTGTAGCCGTTTCTCCAATTCATTATCAACGATTCGATGCAAATACTTCATAATATCAATGTTCCATATTGTATCTTCCAATTTGTCTTTCACCATAAGATAATACTGTTTTATGTTTTCGCAAGTTTTTATTTTGTGTTTTCGCGGTATTTCGTTTTGTGTTTTCTCGGTATTTTGTTTTGTGTTTTCTCGATATTTTGTTTTGTGTTTTCTCGATATTTTGTTTTGTGTTTTCTCG
>JAGCTA010000419.1 GCA_017963875.1 Victivallales bacterium
ATACGCCCCTTGGTCCCAAGTATTGTCATATAAGGTAAATAGTAAACGCCATTGTACAAGCGCTCAAGCTTACCTGCATCCACGAGCTTTTTCATTTCCTGCCTAAGATAATCCTTAGAGTTCCCTGGTAGTTCATCTAAGAAAATCGGCTCGCCATCTGTGAAATTGTCTATAATATAATCAATTACCATTTCTGCCGCCTCACAAATATGAAATATTAGTTTTCATATTTATAATAACGTAATTTTTGCATTCCACCCATCGCCCCACTTCTTCACCAGATGCAGATACTATTCGATTTCAAGACACCCAAGCCAGAAAAAGAGGCGAAGCAATACCAGATTCGCCAGACCATACGCCGTGCGACCATAAAATGGCTTCTAGATATGGAGCCGCAGGCACGCCCCGCCATCGGCATCGATGTTCCGACACGCGGAAATATGTTCAAGGCGGATATCGCTGCGGCATGGTTCCAGTGCCGAAGAATCAAGACGCCAAATGGCCGCTTCACCATGGTACAGGAACCTTCTAGGACGACTTTGGTCATCTGCTCGGCATCACGCCAGGACTGCTGGCCAGAATGCGCTGACGCGGAAAGGCTCCTGACAGAAATCGCAACTTTGAAGCAGGAATTGCGCGACGTCGAACAGCGAATCAGGGACAACGAGCCAGAACTCCGCGACCACAATATGCTTTTTGATGAATTTGCCGTATGGAACTACACCGCCACAAAAGACAAGAACTACCACAAACTTGTCAAGCAAATCAGCCATTTGGAGAATACGCTCTTCCGTGGCAGCCGCCTGGCCAAACTCGGAGGTTCCATGACCGCCAATGAAATCTACCTGGCCGTCCCCAAGAACACCATAACCCCCGATGAAGTCATCACCTCCTGGGGATTGCTTGAAATCGACATGAAGACCCTTGAGGTCTTTGAAATCAAAAAGGCAGAACCCATGTCCGCGATTCCAGAACTGCAACACCATCTGGCGATGGTCATAGCGGAATGCAACACTCGGCAACTCGCCGACTGCCACGGCCTACGCATTAATGACAACGCACCGACAACAGTCCTGAAAATGCCGACATTCCACAGGGCCACATCGTCGCCAAACGGTCAGAAAAAACATTAACCGCCAATCATATTGGTCCATTGTTCCATAAAAGGGAAAAAAGACATGATCATCGACACTCTCGCAAACGCAGAACGCTATTACGGACTGCATCCACGCTTCAAGCAGGCTTTTGAATTTCTGAAGACACAGCCATTGGCAACCCTCCCTTTCGGAAAAGTCGTCATTGACGGAGATGCCGTCTATGCCAACATCCAGGAGGCTCACGGCAAGCCAGCGACGGAAGCCAAACTTGAATATCACCGCAAATACATCGACATCCAATATGTCGTTTCTGGCAATGAACAAATGGGCTGGCTCCCCGTCGAAGGCATTGGAAAGCCATCGCCTTTCAACGAGGCGCAGGATTACGCGCTGGCATCAGACGCACCGTTGTCCTTTGTGACCGTTCGCCCAGGCTCCTTCGCCGTTTTCTTCCCTGAAGACGCCCACGCACCGAATGTCGGCGAAGGCGTCTGGCGCAAAGTCGTCGTCAAAGTGCTTGTCTGACACAAAACACAACAAGGGACATCATCATGGCGACAGCCAAGCAGTCAAAGCAGAATCTACAGTTTACGCTCATCAGCATTGATGTACCGTCGCTCCATCGCACTGGAACGAATCGACATCTTCTGACGACTGAACTCATCTGGCCACGCACTGGCGTTGCCAAGAAGTCGAGCATCCTCACCATCCCCCTATCCAAAGGCCTTTGCGTCACGGATTGCATGGGGCTTGCTGGAAAACTCTGCTTCAGGGAAACATGCGAGGGCGGCTTCGGCTTTGCCGTCAACCTTTCCGAATCCATCACGGCAACCAACATCAAGAAATTTGTCCGATACCTGGCGGGAAAAAGTACGGATATCCTCGCAGACGCGGCGGAAGACGCCGTCCCAGTCCCCATGCTGGACGAAATCGCCACACTGCCGCTTGTCTATCTCTCCAAGCAACTTCTGGCCTCGGCAGACCCGACGCATCTTGTCGAAGGAAGCCTTGACCTGGATGCACGCGATTTTTCAGAAACGCCAACGGAAATCACTGTCCCGCTCGTGTCCTGCCGTTCCATCGTGAGACAAAGTCATTCACGTGGTCCACAAGTACAACTACGCAAGAAAGATTTGGACGGGCAGGCTGTTTTCTCCGTTTTCGCCTATTGACAACCATACGTTTTTCACTTAATCTCAATCTGCCACAATCGTCAGATTGATTAACATTGCACCTCTAACTGAACACACAAGAACATGACTGAACCAAACCAAACTCCAGCAACGGAACCTGCCGTATCTGTCGAAGACGTCTTCACTATGCGTCTCCAAAAACTCAACAAATTGACTGAAAGCGGAAAAAACGCCTACGGGCACCGCGTGGACGGACTGATATCATGCAACGCCGCCAAAGCGCAATTCGTCCCGCCGCCAGAAGGCGAAGAGCCGCCTGAAATCACAATCAAAATCGCGGGGCGGCTGGTTTCACGCCGCATCATGGGCAAATCACTGTTTGCCAATGTGAAAGACGCAGACGGAAACATGCAACTCTATGTCCAGAAAAACGTCGTCGGAGACGACGCCTACGCGGAATTCAAGGACCTGGACATCGGCGACATCATCACCTGCACGGGACATCTTTTCACAACGCGCACAGGCGAAATCTCACTGCGGACGACAGCCTTTGAACTCCTTTCAAAATCACTGCGTCCTTTACCTGAAAAATACCATGGGCTTACCGACACCGAACAGAGATACCGCCAACGCTATCTCGACCTCATTTCCAACGACGACGTCCGCAAGACATTCGTCCTGCGCAGCCGCATCATCAGCGAAATCCGCCGTTATCTTGACGACCGTGGTTTCATGGAAGTCGAAACGCCCATGATGCAGACACTCGCAGGCGGCGCGGCCGCACGCCCCTTCACGACATACTACAATGCCATCAGTTCAACGATGTATCTCCGCATTGCCACGGAATTGTTCCTCAAGCGCCTTGTCGTCGGCGGCTATGAGAAAGTCTATGAAATCGGTCGCAACTTCCGCAACGAAGGCATGGACCGCCGTCACAATCCCGAATATACCGCCATCGAAATCTACCAGGCTTATTCTGACTGCCGCGGCATGATGGAACTCATCGAGGATCTCATCTGCACCGTCGCCGAAAAAATCTTCGGCTCGTTGAAATTCAAACGCCAGGACGGCGTTGAAATCGACCTGACTCGCCCATGGCGGCGCGCCCCGTACCATGACCTCATTGTGGAAAAGATGGGGGCGGACTGGTTTGAACTCCCATTGGAAACCAAGCGTGAAAAAGCACGCGCGTTGGGGCTTGCCATCCCAGACCAGTTCGATGACAAGGAAATCACCCATGAAATCTACGACAAGGCCATTGAGCAGACGCTTATCCAGCCTACATTCGTGACCCGCCTTCCAGCCTATCTTGTTCCATTGGCAAAACGCTGCGACGATGACGCGTCGCTCGTCGATGTCTATGAACTGGAAATCAACGGGCAGGAAATCGCCCCTGGATACTCCGAACTCAACGACCCTATCGAGCAACGCAAGCGCTTTGACCAGCAGTTGATCGGGCGCGGCGACATCGACGGCGAGGTTGACCGCATTGACGAAGACTTCCTCACTGCATTGGAATATGGCATGCCTCCGACGGGCGGTCTTGGCATGGGCATCGACCGCCTTGTCATGCTTCTCACGGGCGAACCCTCCATTCGCGATGTCATTCTTTTCCCGCAGATGAAGCCGCAGGCATGACACGCATTTTCAGACCTTAGTTTTTTCAGGCTGATTTAACCATACGCCGCAGACAATGACAATAAAGCGTCTGTTCATTTCGTTATTGAAATGTACATCGCCTCAGGTTATCGAATCTGTGGCGTTTTCTAATTCATAATTATCCTTCATCCACTCAAATCCACCTGTAGTTATGCCGAAACTAATTATCCAGGAAGGTTATCAGATAACTGGCGAATTTGAAATTCCGCTTGGAGTTTCTGTCATAGGGCGCGCCGACGATGTCGCGTTGCAAATTCCCAACCATTCGGGAATCTCCCGTGAACACTGCCGCATCAGTTATTCGGGCAATGAAGTCACCATTGAAGACCTTAACAGCAGCAATGGAACTTTCATCAATTCACGTCCCATCAACTCCCCTGTGCTCCTGAAACACAAGGACCACATTCAACTTGATGACGTACTGCTTTTCTATGATGCCTCGGATATAACATCCCTTGGTCAGACCATGGTCGGCGACAAGGCGTCTGGGACGCAAATCTGGAAAGCCGTCAACGTCGAATCCGTCCGCACTCTTGCGGAAACTCTCTGCGCCAATATGGCGAAGGTCATCCAAGGCAAGGCCGATGTCATTGAAAAAGTCGTCATCGCGCTTCTCAGCGATGGGCATGTTCTTTTGGAAGACGTTCCTGGAACTGGCAAGACAAAACTGGCGCAGGCATTGGCTAAATCCATCAACACGGATTTCAAACGCATCCAGTTCACACCAGACATGCTCCCGAATGACGTCACAGGAATCAATGTCTATGACGAGTCCAAGCGGCAATTCATGTTCATACCAGGCCCTGTCTTTGCGAATGTGGTCCTTGCTGATGAAATCAACCGAGGCACGCCACGTGTCCAGTCGGCTTTGCTTGAATGCATGGCAGAATCCGCCGTCACCGTCGATGGCTCCTCGCACATCCTGCGAAAGCCATTTTTCGTCATCGCCACGCAAAACCCTGTCGATTCACACGGCACCTACCCCCTCCCCGAGGCTCAACTTGACCGTTTCCTAATGAAACTCTCCATGGGCTACCCCGCCCCAGATGCTGAAAAATCCATTTTGGCAACGATGGCTAACAGCAATCCACTGAATAGCCTGACAGGCATCATCAAAGCTTCAGACCTTCTTCATTGCCAAGCACTTGTGCAATCAGTCTATGTATCTGAGGCATTCCGAGACTATGTGGTCACTATTGTAAACGAGACACGTCATCATGAAGCGCTGGCGTATGGTTGCAGCCCGCGTGCCGCCATTGCCCTTATGCGGGCATCGCAGGCTCGAGCCGCACTAAGTGGCCGTAATTTTGTCCTTCCACAGGATGCGCGGGAATTGGCCTGCCCTGTGCTTGCACACCGTCTTCCGTTGCGCCTCCAGGCTCGTTCGACCTGGCACAATCCAGAAGAAGTGTTGAAAGACATTCTCTCGAAACTGCCCATTGAGCGTTGGGAAAGCATGGCAGGGAAACAGTCAAACGAAAAGCACGGCAACACCAGCAGATGAGTTCCTTTATCCGTCCAACAAAACGAGGCTGGCTGCTGGCCGTCAACTCGCTATTGTGGTACATGGTGGCGCGTGGGAACCAGAACCTTATCACGCTTATCCTCTCATGGAGTTCCCTTGCGTTGATCGCCATTGGCTTTCTCATGGCTTTTTTTTCTCTGAGGCGCATATTTCTTCGCCGTTCGATCGTCGCCGAAGCCCATGTTGCCCAACTCGTCAATTTGCCGATTGTCTGCATCAATCCCCTTTGGAGAAAAAGGCAACCGTTCATTATCTGCGAATCCCTGCCTTTTGCCGACACTCCATCGCTTGAGACACTGGTTGCCGACTTGGAATCACGTTCATCACAGACCATTTCCCGAATGGTCATGCCTGTCAAGCGCGGTGATTACCCGTTGTCCGAAATCACCATCCAGGGAACTGACCCCGTAGGCCTTTTCATTCGGACACGGGCTTTTCAACTGCTGTCATCCATCGTCATCTACCCGCCTGTTTTTCCCATACACGACTTGGCATTGCCTATGCCTGAAGTCTTTTCCATGTCGCTTGCCCAGGAATCCATCTCGGCCGCAGGGGATTCACAGGATTTCTACGGGGTTCGAGAATACCACCCATCGGACGGCATGAAGCACATCCATTGGAAAAGTTCTGCAAAATACGGACGACTCATGGTACGCGAATATGAACGTTCAGCCGCATTGTCCGTCTGCATTCTTATTGATGCCTGCGAATCTGATGTCACAAGGAAAAGTCAAGCAAATTTTGAATTCATCGTTTCCATGGCCGCCTCAGTCTGCACTTGCCTGAGACTTCAGCGTTGCAGCCTGTCATACGCGGCAGGAGGCAACGCCCCAGTCGTCTTGGAAAGCAGGGAAATATCTGCCGCCTTTTCACGCGTCATGTACGAAATCGCTACCATCCGCGCGGGCGAACATTGCCTGGACGAAGCCATGGAAATACTGCTGCCTAGCATTTCGCCCCATACGGTTGTCTTCTGCTTCACACTGTCCGAATCGCCTCATATCCGAACCGTCATTGATTCATTGCAGATGAAAGGCACGGACATCCGATGGTACGTGGCATCCCCAAATGCCTTCCTCCCGCCCCGTGAACGTCGTCCGTCTGCTGATAACGCCTCGTCCTTCCCAAAGTATGTCACCCCTGACATCGATACTGAACATATCTTTACCTGAACACAGTTCCTTCCGCAATTCATTTTCGTAAAAATGCACACAAAACCTGAAATAACCTGGCAAATGCAACTGCTGCATCTTCATCTGTTTCTTTGCGGTGTTTTTGCGGCTATTTTTCTGCATGGCGACGAAGCCATCATGTATATCGCCATGGGCGGTGCGGCGTGCTGTTTTCTCCTGTCACTGATTTCCCTCAAGTATTTTCCCCCATTCCTGAGACAGGCGCTTCAATTGGCTGCAGGCGCCTTGACACTGCTCTGGGCGTCACGTGTCCACGAACATCTTCCCATGGACATTCTTCTCGTCGAAATCGCCTCAATGCTTGGAGCGGTTCTCTTCATCGGGCGGACACGTCATGAATACGCGCTAATATTCTTCATATCAATCGGTTTTCTCGGATACGGTGGTCTGATGCCTGGAAGGATTTTCTACCTGCAAGTTTTCATTCTTGCCATTTTTCACATCATGTTAATTCTCTATTCCAGCGCTAGTCCCTCAAATGGCACACCACAATCGAAACTGCCAATGGCGACTCAGAACGCGCCGTACTTTCCAAAGCATCCAATCTCCCATCGGTTTATCCACATCATCGGAACCATCATGCTGGTCCTGCTCATGCTCCATTCATTCCCGCAAATGCGATCAATCCGCAAAAATGGCCTGATTCCAGTCTCTTTCGCGACAGAGCAAAATATCCTTTTCCCCCATGTCTGGGACAAATGGCATAAACCACCGACAAAAAAAACTGGCGGAGACGTCGCCAACAACAATGCCGAAAATGTTGAAGAGCCAAAGAAAAATAGCAACGAGAAATATGAAATCGACAACAAGGCACCGAAAATCATCAATTCAGCCAATCAACCTGCTTTCGATTCCAGAAACGGGAACGGCATATCATTTGCGGTCGGCGACAAACTTGTCTTCCGTGCCAGGTCCCCTGCGAAACTCTATTGGGTCATGCAACTGTTTGACACGTATGACGGAAACATCTGGACCACTTCCAAAATTATGAATTCAGCCAAGGCGGGGCCAGACAAATACATCCCTGTCAACGAGGTGGAAGTCCCACAGCATATTTCCCTGGAAAATCCTGTCTCGACTTTTCTGCCATACCAGTTCCGTGCACGCCAGGCGGCGATGGTAGATTCCGAAGAGAGCATCGCCATACGTATTCCGATTATTCGGCGCTCACCCTTTACGCTTTCACTGCCCACCAAAGGCAACCTGCCCCCCGCGCCATGGAGGTATCGCGTCCAGTCATTTGTCCCGAATCCTGACATCAAGAAGCCCCCACGCGCCTGGCGCGAGCCACAACGAAACAACGGCTGGAATTATCGGAGATTGCCTGCCGACCTTGTCAGCGACCGTGTGCGCCAACTGGCAAAAGACATAACCGCTGGCGCGGAAAACCCTTTTGAAAAAGCCATCCGAATCCGTGATTACCTGCGGAACAATTATACCTACTCATTGGATGCACCGCAAGTTCCCGCCGACAGGGAAGTCGTGGACTATTTTCTGTTCGAAAGCAAAACTGGATACTGCCAGCATTTTGCGCAGGCATTCACCGTACTGGCACGCCTCGCTGGACTCCACTCCCGCCTGGCCATCGGATACGCTCCAGGCAACTACAACCTCCTGACGAATTATTTTGAAGTTTTTGAATATCATGCCCACGCATGGACGCAGATTTTCGCGGAGCCATACGGATGGCTAACATTTGACGGTGTCGCGCCAGGAAATCTAAACATACAGAACACTCCAGCCATGCTTACATCTCTCATCGACCCGTTTGGAGACGAATGGAAGGCACATCCGCCAGAACTCACATACATCCCACCACCGCCCCCAGAACAATCCATGGTCAAAGGAGAAGCAACGCAAAAAACAGAGGAGACCTTCGCTGGCAAAGTATACAACAAGGCATCGGAAGAAAACATGACCCAGAACCCGAATGCGCTCGAACTCACCAAGGCCGCAGCGCAAATCGGCTGGCAGGCTTCTTCAAACTGGGCGGCCAATTTGTGGCGGAATATTACACAGACAACAATCATGGCTTGGAACGGCGTTCGCAATTCCTTTATCATCATCATCTATGCTTTCAGAAGAATGTCACTACTGGAAACCATATCGACGGCATTCGCTCTGCTCGTCATCATCGCCGCTTTTTCCACAAGAAAGATACTGTTCCGTAAAATCGCCTTTTTGTGGAGACTGTATCGTTGCCGCTGCAAATGGTTCCTTCTTGAAAGGAGAACGACGACTGCGCGCGAACGTATTTGTACATGTCACGATGTTACCGTCGCCCTGCTGAAACTCGCTGCTTTGAAACGACCCGCTGACAGGGAATTAGGTGAATGGGCAAAGGAATTGGCGACAATTTCAGCAGAAATATCCTCAAATCTCCTTCCCATCGCCAACGCCTCCGCCATCGTACAATTTTCTGATCAGGAGCCATCGGAACGCCTTGCAGACGACGCAATCAACGCACTGCCAAAACTCTCACATGCCCTTTCACCGTTCCTGACTGACGCGCTTCGAAAGGCATGATGCCACATTGTTCGCAGACCGTTTCACTCTTCTGCATCTCGCAGTTTTTTCACATAACCATTTGCAATTTGCCATTCTGATTATATTTTGTTATTTGGAATGATTTTTTGCAAAAACTCATTTGAGGAAACAACGATGCAAAACTATATCCGCCTCATAACTGCCATTGCGCTGACTGCTTCCATAACACTTCCCGCCGAGGACATTCTCCTCAGGGGTCTCGGGCTGGACAGCGCCGCGTCAAAGGAAGAGACCAGTTACACCTGCGTTCCAGCCCCCGCGCCGCCACCGCCCGCACAGCATAGTTCCGCAGAAGGACTGCCGCCGTTGCCGTTGCCAGTCGTGCCATTGCGCCGCACGGAAAAGAAAAATCCGCCAAGACCACCCGTACTTATTGCTAAAATCTCGACGACGAACAAGGCAGACTGGGCGACAAACCCCACCGATGCCGAAAACCTCCTCAAATGGATGGCGAAGAACCTGAATGTCAGTTTTTCCGACATGATTCTGCCAGACGGTCAGATTCCCTCCGACCCGAAGAACATCCCCGTGCTCTACCGCACAGGCCATGACGCATTCTCCTTTACACCCAAACAACGTCAGCAACTCCGCGACTACCTCCTCAACGGCGGTTCGCTCATACTCGAAGCATGCTGTGGTCGCCGCGCCTTTGCGGAATCTGCCCTCAGGGAACTTCGTGGTCTCATTCCAGAGCGTGAGCCATACATTCTGCCACCAGACCATCCGTTGTTCCATTCATACGCGGACATCAAGTCAATCTCATTCCGCCCGACAGCACTGAAGGCAGGCGCACACAATGGCGATGCCGCCGTCATCGGTATTGACATCGGCTGCCGTACCGCCGTCTTCTTCTTCCGTTGGGATGTTTCATGCGGCTGGGATGAACAGCCCGACAGCGACAGACACCACTGCATGGGATACTCCATTGAAACATCCAAGATTCTCGGCGCCAACCTGATGAGTTATATCACATCGGAACGCTCTACTGCCATGCCGCTCTCACAGGCCCTCAATTTCATCGATGCCGACAAATCGCGCACAGATAAACTTATCATCGCACAGGCAAAATACCACGGCATCTGGAAATGCCGCGAGGCAGGGCTTCCCATGCTCCTCAGCCAATTCCATGACCAGACGAAAATCCCCGTCCGCTACGAGAAGGAGGAAGTCGCCCTCACCTCGCCTCACCTCTTTGAGTTGCCAGTCATTTATCTCACAGGACATCAGGCTTTTGTCTTCACTCCAGAGGAACGTGCCGCTTTAGGGAAATACATCCGTCAGGGCGGATTTGTCATTGCAGAAAGTTGCTGTGGCCGTGATGGCTTTGCAATTTCCTTCCAACATGAAATCAGCCAAATACTCAACGGTTCCAAATTGGAGAAACTCGCGCCGTCGCATCCCATCTTCCAATATCCCAACAGCATAAAGGACGTCCAGCCACTGCCTGCCTTGGCAGCGAAACTCAACAGCCGTTCACGCATCTCTCCTGAACTCTACGGCATCACCATCGACGGCCATCTTGGAGTCGTCTTCTCTCCCCGTGGCCTTTCCTGTGGCTGGGAACTTGCCCAATGCCCCTATTGCAAAGGCATCCATGCCAGAGACGCACGTGCACTTGGAATCAACATCCTCTCCTACAGCATGATGCAATAATGCCACGCAAAGATCGCCCTATTCCAGTTCCTAAAGTCTGGCGTTATGCTCTCGGCAACGGATGGGAAGCCTGGGCGGGAAAAAGCGATGAAGACAACGATTTGCTGACTTTCACCAACACCCGCCCAGAAGAATTGTGGTTTCACGCCAACGGCGTCCCTGGAAGTCATGTTGTCCTGAAGGCCCCAGAAGACTGCGACACTCCCCCTTCAAAGGAACTCATCCGCCTTGCGGCCGCCATTGCCGCCTACCACTCGAAGGCACGTTCAGCAGGGACCGCTTCCGTCTGCTACACCAAAGCGAAAT
>JAGCTA010000056.1 GCA_017963875.1 Victivallales bacterium
AAGCTGCCGCTTCTCCTGATGATGGGGGCGGAAGGTGTCGCTGTCGGACTCTCGACCTCTATTCTGCCGCACAACTTCCCGGAGTTGCTGGAGGCGGAGATAGCTGTTCTGCGGAAGAAGCCCGTTTCGCTCCTTCCCGATTTCCAGCTGGGTGGCGTGATGGATGCGAGCGAATACGATGACGGACTTGGGCGCGTAAAGGTACGCGCGGTTATCGAGAAAGGCCCGAAGAATGCGCTCGTCATCAGGGAGCTTCCCTGGGGGGAGACGACAGAATCGCTGATCGAGAGCATACGGCAGGCCGTCGAAAAGAAGCATCTTCAGATAAGGAACATCCAGAATCTAACCTCGCAGAGCGTCGAGATCGTCCTTTCGCTGAATCCCGGCGCGGAAGCGTCGAAGGTGCTGGAGGGTCTATATGCGTTCACCAACTGCCAAAAGAACATCGCGTCGCGCCCGGTCGTACTCAAAGGCGGCCGACCCGTGGAGATGCGCGTATCGGAGATACTTCGTTTCAACGTGAAACGGCTCGTTGGCCTGATCAAGAAGGAACATGAGATTCGGCTGCAGGAACTGGACGAACTGTACCATTCAAAGACGCTCGACCAGATATTCGTGGAGGAGCGGATATACAAGCTCATCGAAGATGAGGAAACGGAAGAGACTGTCGAAAAGGCCGTGATGGAGGGTTTCAAGCCGTTCCTTCGTCGCATCCGGCGGCGACAGATCACGTCCGAAGACGTGAAACGGCTACTCGACATCAAGATAAGGCGAATATCGCGCTTCGACATCAACAAGAACCGCGATGAATTGCGCGAGATAGAGATGAAGGAGGCGGAGACAAAAGAAGCTCTTGCCCATCTGACGGCTCATGTGATTGCCTATCTGAAAGGATTGATCAAGGAGTACGGGAAGAAGTACCCTCGATGTACCAAGGTCGCTGAGGCTCCGTTTGAGAAGGTGGATATGCGCGCCATCACCGCTGAAGACCTGAGCATCAGGCACGATAGGGAAAACCACTTTATCGGGTGTGCGATCAAGGGTGGGGATGAGTTGTTCAAGTGTTCTGGGCTTGACAGGATTGTCTGCGTCTGGAAGGACGGAAGGTATCGGATGCTTGCGCCGCCCGACAAGTTCTTCGTGGATGTGGATCTCGAGCGTGTCATGCCATACGACCGTGAAAAGGACTTCACGATGGTGTACGAGGAGCCGCTTTACGGGCATACGTACATCAAGCGGTTCAAGATGGGAGGCATGATCCTGAACAAGGACTATCGGCTCGCACCGCCCAAGTCGAAGCTTCTGCTTCTCACGGAGGGATGCCCGGAAAAGGTGTACATGAAGTTCCGGCGTATCAAGAACCAGCGAGTCCATCAGGCGTTCTTTGATCCTCGGGAGGTGACGGTGCGGGGTGCGTCGGCAAGAGGAATCCAGATGACCACGAAGTCGATATCACGCATCTCGTCTTCGCATCCTGCCTGGTGGGATGATGGCGAGGGCGGAGCGGTCGCTATGTTTTGAAACCCCATGCAGGAAAATATGGTATAATTATCGCCAATAAAACGAAAGGACAAGACATGAATTACTTTGTGTGTACTTATGGTGACTTCCCCGAACAGGAGGAAATGGTAGAGCGTTCCCTAAACGAGAAGGTCTATCTCTTACATCAATACGCTCGGTATCCATCTGCAATTGACAATGTAGATTCTGGTGATGTGCTGTTGCTGAATCGAATAGGGCACGGAGTTGTGGCGTTCGCAATTTCCGCAGGGCGTGTCTCCCATCGAGATGAAGCAGATGAATGGAATTATGTGCTCACAACGCGCGATGGGTGGCACAAAGGGAAAAACGCGCAATATTCCGCATATGGAATATCATGGGCGACTTTGCAAGGTGGACAGTTCTCGCTTGTGAAACGGGTTGAGGCCGCTTGGGCAGAAAAGATACTTGCCGATATGGGGTGGGTGGGGCCTTCTCAAGAATCTGACACCGATAACCCAGACGTGCCTTTCAGGGATATGACGCCTCGATTAGTTGCAAAAGAGTTAATGGATGGAGTGCTGGACATCCCTCCTGTGCAACGCAGATTTGTATGGAACGCAACTCGACTTGAGGTCCTGTGGGATTCAATCATGCGAAACATCCCTATCGGCACGTTCAGCATCAGGGCTAAAATGGATGAATATGGGAAATGGACGAAACAATGGGATTTACTCGATGGTCAGCAGCGCGCAACCGCCATCATGTCGGCATATCGTAGCTTTCCGCCAGAACCAACACTAGTTGAAATGAGGACTGGTGACTGCAATGCCAAAAGGTCTGCATTGCAAGCCCCAGTTGTTTGGATAGATCTATTGCCAAGCAAGATGTATGGGCGTAAATATGTCTTCCGTGTGACGACGGCGGCACATCCTTGGGGATATAATTTAACAGATGATGAAACTAGCAATTCAAGAATCGAAGAAAAATACAAAAGAGATATCTCCGACAAATTCGATTGGTGTAACAAGGGCGATAAAGCACTTCTATCCGAAGCTGTGAAGCCCTATCCATCTGAATTGATGCCACATAGCGCAGAATGCCCAGTCCCATTCTCGCTGATTCTTGAATGCTGTGAGAAAATGAAGTCAGAAGGGGAGAATAAACCAAATCCAACGGTGGATGATTTCATAGTTTTTTGTCGCCAGAAAAAGACGGCTCCAAGTACATTGGCGTTGTGCCACAATGGGAAATCTGCCCCAAGTATTCTTGATGGCCTATGCCCGTGGAACTGGTTTGATGCGGACGTGGACGGTTTTGTGGCGAAAGTAGAATCGAGCCGAGAGGCTGTCGAAAATGTCTGGAACGCATTAGTAAGGCAAATATACGATCTGGCTGATTATCGGATTCTTGAGGTCAATGCAAAATCAGTTTCCACAGAAGATGTCGGCGTCTATTTCAAGCGTATAGGGCGCGGGGGCGAGGTGCCGACCCAGGAAGAAATGAATTATTCCATGCTGAAGTCAAAGCTGCCGGTATTGAAAAAGAGCATGGATTCCCTTTCCGAGTCGGGGTGGGCCGCGCCATCACGCATGGCCACGCTTGCTTTGTATGCTTGGCAGATGCACAATCCAGATATCAAAGGCTCTGTAGATACTTTAATCAACAATATTTGCGGGAATAAAGACCATCAGAAATCATTCAGCGAATATGCATCAGGAGAGGGTAATGGGAAAGATGCCCCGTCCTTCTAGCAAGACCTCAAACCACTCGACGAATTGTTGGGAATTTATGCTGAGGGATTGTTGCCATGGCATAGAATGGTTTTTAGCACGCGAGCCAATGGTGACATCTGTCGCTATCTCTTGCGTTTAATAATCACGAATCAAATAGGGTCAGGAAAACTCAATTATGCCGGGTTGGCATCATTCATCTATTATTATTCAGATACGCCATCGCGTCTGATTGGTCAGCATATGAACGCTAAGAGCGTTCACGATGGGATTATCTCGGCATATAGAGACAGCTACTATGGAAAGCCTTTGTTGCGGCGGTTGGTGACACCAGAAGAAGTCGATTCGCTGATAGAAAAAGTTAATTGTGAGGATTGGATAGGCACATGGAATCGTATCAAAGCCGACCCAGTATGGAAGCCGGTTGTACAGGTAATAACGGCAGGTTATGGTAATGAAAGGGCGTATTTGATACTGCTTTTCGGATGCCGTGAATTCATGCGCACGGTTTTTCCAAATTACAACGCACTGCTACCAATATGGTCGGAGGAGAATTGTCCTTGGGACTACGATCACATTTTCCCTAGAATCAAAATAGATTGCTTTGCGGAAGTGGCCAAAGGTTGTGGAGATGTCATTGATTCTATTGGCAACCTGGCCCCACTACCTTTTTCCTTGAATCGGGCGAAACATGACGATTTCCCCACAAGAGCATACCCTTTGAGCGTAATGCCCAATGAGCAGGAAGTTCAACAACTGACGCAGTACAAAAGGGATCTTGCGCTTCTGGGGGATTCAGAAGAAACTTATGATTACTCTAAGTTTTCCTGCGGCGAGACGATAAACCACAAAGAGGTGTTTATCCAAACATTAAGACGCTTTAGCCGTTTGTATCGATTCTGGTTTGAGCGATTGGGCATAGGTTCAATCATTTCTGAGACGACAAAGCGCAAAGACCTTTTTGAAAGATTAGAAAAGGAATTTGCCGGCGAGAAATACTTCACTTGGATTCCTGGCTCTAATGAACAAGAGCGAAAACTCGATAGTAATCCGTTCCCATTCAGCATGGTGGATTGGATTTCTTGCCCATGGATATCTTTTGGGAAACGTGTTGGCAAATATTTCGTAGCCTATGGCGACGATGGGCTGAACACCTCCACCGTTGGAATATGCAAATTGCCAGAAGAAGCAGAAGTCAAAGATGAGCCCGTCTTCGTTTCTAAGTTCACTATTCCCGAGTTTACTATTCCAGAGGGTGATAAATACTGGTACGTTGTCAAAAAATACAATGAACGTCCTCGTGTTACAGAGATCAGGAATGACATGCAGAAATTAATCGATCATCTTCAGAAAGTAGGGAGATGTTGAACACTGACAACATCTTGTCGAACGGTATGCGAATTTTCGTTTGGTGAAAAGGCACGCTAATCCGGTCTGGTGTCGCATCGAATAGTCGTCGGTCGCTCTGTAGGTACAAGAAGATGCTCCGAAGGAAATTTGGGGATGTGCATCCTGTCGTTTCCACGGTTGGTGAGGTGAAGGCGTTGTTGTTGGTGGAGATGGCAAGCCGTATCTGGTGTAGGTGGATGTCGGCGATCTCATGCGAGAGAAGTCGCCGGGGTGGTTTGATCGGATGCCTCGCGCTATTGAGTCGTCTGCGCTGTTCGTTTGGTTCGAGCGGCGGCATTTCCGGGGTTGAAGGCGCGTCGGTGGGTTGAGGATTGGATCAGGG
>JAGCTA010000420.1 GCA_017963875.1 Victivallales bacterium
AGCCAGGAGAGGAGGCAAAGTGGGTTGAGCAGAACTCGGCGATGCAGCGTCCCTACAATGACGATCGTGTGTTCTCGTCAGCGGGCGCTGGCCTTTGGACGACCGTCCGCGATCAACTGAAGTTCTACAAGATGCTGATGAATCTCGGCATAGGCGAGAATGGCGTTCGGATTCTGAAGGAAGAGACGGTCAAGTCGATTCTGGCTGTTTCGACGCGTCCTGCTGGTCTCGGCGGTTACTCGTTGGGGCTTTCCGCTCCCGAAACTGACAATGAAGATGCCTGGTTCGGCCACGGCGGCGCATGGTCAACGAATTGCAGTGTCAACTGGCACAAGCGTCAATTGAAGTTGATTGCTGTGCAGTTTGTCGGAGCCCCTGGAAAGTTCACGCCTGCATACCATGAGGGCGCTTCAAAGTTCTTCAAAGGCCAGAGCGAGAAGAACACAGACGAATACACGGGCAGGATGCAATAATCCAGGCCGTGATGTTAATTGACCACAGAAGGGGCTGATTTCTAGGAACGGAATCAGCCCTTCTTCAAATGTACCTGCAAGACGGCGATTTCCGCAGGGGTGACGCCGTCGATGCGAGATGCCTGGCCGAGGGTTGACGGGCGGCGTTTCTCCAGTTTTGTTCGCGCCTCCGCAGACAGCCCGGTCAGGTCATAACTGAAATCCGCTGGAATCACGCAGGATTCAAGTTTGCGCATTTTTCGTACCTGTTGTTCCTGTTGTGAGATGTAGCCCGCATAACGTGCATCTATGGTCAGTTGCTCAAGAACGCGTGACGGCAATTGCGGCAGGTTGCCATGGGCGGTATAGTCAAAGTCTGGGTGGCTCAGAAGTTCGGTGACCGCATAACCGTCCAGACGAATTTGCGACAACTGCTTTCGTGAGGCGTCTATCTCTTTTTCAAGCGCTTCCAAATCTGCCAGTTGCTTAGCCGATGCGAGCCCAGCGGCATAGCCGATGCGGGTCAGCCGACGGTCCGCGTTGTCTTGCCGCAGGCTGAGGCGGTATTCCGCTCGTGATGTGAAAAGTCTGTACGGCTCGACGATGTCCTTTGTGACCAAGTCGTCGATCATGACGCCGATATATGCCTGGTCACGGCCAAGAATGACTGGAGAGCCGAGATTCCCAGCGCATTTCGCGGCATTGATGCCTGCGATGAGTCCTTGCGCGGCGGCTTCCTCGTATCCGCTGGTGCCGTTGATTTGACCAGCCAGAAAGAGATTCGGCCACTTTCTGACGGACAGCGACGAATCCAGTTGATGCGGGAACACGAAATCGTATTCGATGGCGTAGGCATAGCGCGATATGAAGGCGTTTTCAAGGCCTGGAAGCGAACGCACCATCTGCCACTGGACATCGCAGGGCAGGGAGGTGGAAATGCCATTGAGGTAGTATTCATCTGTCGTATTGCCTTCTGGTTCAAGGAAGATATGATGCCTTGGGCGGTCTGGGAAGCGCATGACTTTGTCCTCGAAGGATGGGCAGTATCGTGCGCCGACCCCATGGATTTTCCCTGCATACATTGGAGAACGGCCGATGTTTGCGCGGACGACTTCCGCAGTTTTTTCATTGCTGTAGGTCATGTAGCAAGGACGCTGCTTCAATGACAAATCGGAGAATACTGGAATGTCCTCTCGCTCTGAACGGAAGGAAAATTTGCGTTTGAGCGGGTCGGGTGGCTGTGGAAGCAAAGACGATGTGTCAATGGTCTTGCCAAGGACACGCACAGGCGTGCCTGTTTTCAGACGACCTAGTTCCAACTGAAGGTCGTTGCGCAAGGAGTCGGAGAACGCGTATGCAGCCGCATCGCCGCAACGACCGCCTTTCATGCTGTCCATGCCGAAATGAAGTTTGCCAGAAAGGAATGTCCCCGTGGAGAGCACAAGCGCCTTGCATCCCCAGCAGTCGTTGAATGCCGTGCGGATTCCGACTAAACAGCCGTTTTCAACAATAGCCGCCGTGACTTCCGCCTGATGAATGGAAAGATTCGGCTGAAGTTCACAGACGAACTTCATTCGCTTCTGATACAACGCCTTGTCGCATTGCGCCCTAGGGGATTCCGCCGCCGCGCCTTTTGAGTCATTGAGCATACGGAACTGAATGGTCGTCGCATCAGCATTGAGTGCCATTTCACCGCCGAGTGCGTCAATTTCGCGGACGACCTGACCTTTGGCGATGCCGCCGATGGCGGGATTGCAGGACATTTGGGCGATATGGTCGTTGTTGAGTGTGATCAGGAGCGTGGAGGCTCCAAGACGCGCAGCCGCAAGCGCGGCTTCGCAACCCGCATGGCCCGCGCCGACGACGATTACATCAAAACTCTGCTGAAATTGTGTCATGGTTTGCTGATGATGTCTGTGATGACTTTCTCCGCGCATTTGATGCCAAAGGCGGAGGGCACGCATGCAATCGTGCCGAGTGGCCGTCGCTCACCTGGTTTCTCAGGGGCTTCATCCATGTTTTTTTCAGGAAGCACATCAGAGAAAACGACGTTGATTCCTGATTCTATCCCGAGCTTTCGCAGTGATTTGCGTAGGATTCTCGCCAAATGGCAGCCCGATGTCTCTGAAATATCCGCGACGCGAATGCCGTCCGATATCGTCTTGTTTGCCGCGCCCATGCTTGAAATGACAGGAAGGTGGTGGTTGACACAGTGGACAAGGGCGGCCAACTTCGGCGGTCGTTCATCGATTGCGTCGATGACGTAGTCCCATTGGCATGAGTCGAGAAGCGCAGGGACGTTGTCGGGCGTGAGGCGGATGTTCAAGGCGTTGAGTTCAAGATTGGGGTTGATGTCGCGAAGGCGTGATGCGACCGCATCGGTTTTCGGCTGACCAATGGTGGAATGCAACGCCTCGATTTGCCGATTGATGTTGCTCTGCCTGACGGTATCGCAGTCGATGATGGTCAGATGCCCAATGGCCGAGCGGACGAGGATTTCCGCCGCCCATGAGCCGACGCCGCCGACGCCAAGCAGCAGGACGTGCGCCTGCTGAAGGCGTTGGAGGGCTTCATGCCCAATAAGCAGTTCAAGACGTGAAAACATGGCGTTAATGACGATAGAACCGCGTAGCGGTGGCAGGCAATGTCTGGCGCACATCTACGCGGTTCCAATTGATCTTTCCGTCTATCTCGAATTCCTGCGTCCCAACGGGCCGCCGAAATTAGTGTTCGAGCCTGAGGGTTTCCGTGGTACGATCGCAGACTTCAGCAGGACCGAAATACTGGATTGGGCCAGGATAGACGAAATCGACGCCTTCGCCCCAGGCCTTGCGGTTGGCGGCGAAAGTCAGGAACGGTTTGCCGTCCAGTTCGACCAATGCTTTCTTGATGACGGGGACGTCCTTCCCGTGGCGGTGCTCCATGTTCATCATCATGGTCAGCGGAATGCCGCCAGCCTCCCATTCCGTTGCGGGGCGGGAGATGTTGCGTACAGAGGACATATAACCTGTCTTGCCTGCTCCGACAAGCGCGGAGGCAGTGTAGCCAAGGCTATAGCAGTAGTCTGCATCGAAGTTAGACGGAGCAGCACAACGGCCTTCATAGCCGAAGAAGTGGTTCTGTGTACCGAACTTGACCTTCTTGCCTGTTTCCTTTGTGTATGCCTTGATGTTTGCCTCGATCATGGCGATCAGCAGTTTTTCTGTTTCAATCTTGGAGACCTGGACGTTTCCATGCGGGTCGCGGTCACCAAGCAACTGCGCTTTGACAAAGGCGGGCAGGGGCTTGAATACGGCGAGATTCGCTGCACAGAGGTTCGCTTCGACGAATTTGATTTTTGCGTCCATGTCGGCGAGTTTATTGAATTCATCGCCGAGTTTGGTTCCTTCGGCCATGCTGTCGTTGAGTTCGGCGATAAGAGGCTTGATTTCAGGGATGAATTCAATCAGACCTTCTGGAATGAGAACGACGCCGAAGTTCATGCCCTTTTCAGCGCGTGCAATGACAAGTTGCGTCAGTTCATCGACAATCTGCTTGAGCGAAATCTTCTTCTGCTCGACTTCCTCGGAGATGATGCAGGCAGTCGGATGGGTCTGCAATGCACATTCGAGCGCGATATGTGAGGCTGAACGGCCCATGAGTTTGATGAAGTGCCAGTATTTGCGTGCGGAGTTGGCATCGCGCATGATGTTTCCAATGAGTTCGGAATAGACTTTTGTCGCCGTGTCGAAACCGAAGGAGACTTCAATCCAGGCGTTCTTGAGGTCGCCATCAATGGTCTTCGGGCAGCCGATGACCTGGATGCCAGTCTTTTTTGTAATCATATACTGCGCTAGGACGCAGGCGTTTGTATTGGAGTCATCGCCGCCGATGATGATGATGGCTGTGATGCCGAGCGCCTTGCAGTTGGCGACGACTTTCTCGAACTGCTCTTCCAGTTCCAGTTTCGTTCTGCCAGAGCCGATGATGTCGAATCCGCCCGTATTGCGGTACTGGTCGATGAGATCGTCGGTGAACAGGATGTATTTGTTGTCGATCAGACCTGAGGGACCGCCGAGAAAGCCGAACAACTGGCTGTCGGGATTCAATGCCTTCAGACCGTCGTAAAGGCCAGCGATGACGTTATGTCCGCCAGGTGCCTGGCCGCCAGACAGGATGACTGCGGCTTTGATTGCCTTGCAATCAAATGGCTTGCCTGCCGTGAAATTGACTGCGGGGAGGCCGTATGTGTCGGGGAAGAGACTCTTGATCTTTTCCTGGTCGGCGACTGACTGCGTCGGCACACCCGTGTTGGCGGTCGCAAATGGTCCGCATTCATTCAGGACGGGTGGGAGTTTCGGTGAATAGGAGGCGCGTGCTTTCTGCAATGCTGAAATCATTGTCATGGCTTCTTTTCCTTTTTGGTACTATTGGTTA
>JAGCTA010000421.1 GCA_017963875.1 Victivallales bacterium
CCAAAGGAGATGAAACCGTTGCAGCACGAGTCGCTTTCATGCAAACTGGATTTAATGACTGCAAACTCGTCATCGAAACCCAGAAGGGCAATGCCGAATTTCAGAAGACACGCAATTTCAAACCATTCTCCAAGGCTGTCAAGGCACTTATTGATTTCCGAAGAAAAAACGAGCACCTCGGCTATGCCAACATGGGATTTCTTTCTTTCCTTGAAAACCGCTCCTGGCCGATGCAGTTCAAGTTCCTGGATGACGAGGCGCAAGAACTCATCGGATGGAAAATCATTTTTGACCCTCAAAAGGACGGCGACAAAAAGGATTACGCACATGCCCCTGATATGACAAAAGCCCTTCCCATCACCCTCGACACCCATTGGGAGAAACAGCAGGCGGGGCTTGACTGGAGACAACAGCACGGAGAACATTACAAAGGCGTCGCATGGTATGTGGCATCTTTCGATGTTCCGCAAAACGACGATGACATGAAATTCTGTTTCGGAGCCATTGACGGCAGTGCACTCATCTACCTCAACGGCACGCTCCTTGCAGATCGCCCTTATCCGTACAAAGGCAACCCAGATTCCTGGAAACTGCCATTCGAGTTGCAAATCCCCAAAGGATGCCTCAAACCTACTGGCAACAGCCTTGTCATTCGGGTTGAAAAATACATCGGCGTATCTGGAATCTGGCGGCCCGTCTATCTGGCGACTGGCACCGCAGCCGCAGAACTCCCCTATGACGATATCGTCCGTGTCAAATGGCGGGAAAACACCAACAACGGCACCTTCCGCTTCTCAAGCATGGACTATCCGCTTTCCGTGGAATGCCTCGCCAAGGGGCCCGACGGCAAGGCGTGGGGCAGGATTTTCCAGTCGTTCCCTGTTGTTCCAGGTCATGTCTATACTGTCCGCCTTCGTTATCGGACCTCCAACCTCAAAGGAAGGTTCCAGGTGTGGCTTCGCAGCAGCAAGGTCCAAGGACTTAACGAGGCAAGCAAAAACCTGTCATTATTCTCAATGAATGACAAGGAGCAGACCGCTTCTGTCACCATTGTCCCCGAAACGAACAAACTCGGCATTTTCTTGAATATCCTTGACGATACAGGCTACGCCGAAATCACGGCGCTGTCCATAACGGATGAAACCTCAAAGAAATAACACGCCATATTCACATTTAACAACGTAAGAACAACATCTCCATGAACAACCACAAGGCAAAATCCACCAGAAAAATCTCATTCATGCTTCTGCTCATTTTCGGCATCGGCATCGGTTGGCTGTTCCTTTGTGGCTTTCTTATATGGAATTCATTTCAAATTCGCACCATCTATTCTCAGGCTGAAAAATCCCATCAGCATTATTTCGAATACACCGAAGCCGCCCTACTGCTCCGTTCAGGTTCTGACTACCTTACAGACCAGTCACGACTTTTCGTGGCTACATTCAACCTCGATTACCTGAATAATTATTTCCATGAGGTAAAATCTTCTCGCCGCCGCGAACAAGCATTGGAAATCGTTAGTTCAATGAAAGATGCCAATGATAGTGCCCTCAGCCATCTCCAGGCCGCACTTGTCGCATCACGACATCTGATGCTTACGGAATTCCATTCAATGAAACTCATTGCGACGGCGTGCAATTTCCCAGACACAATACTCCCCCCAGAAGTCTTGAATTACCATTTGCCCAATGCCGAACTTGCACTCACGCCGTCGGAGCAGCAAAAACTTGCATACAGCATCCTTTTCGACAGTGCTTATTTATACAAGAAAAACTCCATTATGAGCAGTGTCAGTTTGTTTATGAATAAAAACATCCAATCATCCCAAATACACTTTCGAGAATTGACGAATGAACTGATTAAGCGCATAAGAACCCAGATTATAATCATCTGCATCTGCATCATTCTTCTCCTCATCCTTTTCTTTGTCACCTTCCAGCAAAACAAGAAGCGGATAAAACTTCAGGAACTCCAATTGAAACAGGAGCAGGAACTCGCCAGCGAAAAAGCCAAGAGTTTCTTTTTTGCATCCATCAGCCATGACATCCGTACGCCTCTTAATGCCATTCTAGGCTTTGCAGAACTTCTCCAAAGCGATGATGTTGACCAGCAGACAAGAAAACAATATCTGCGAAGCATCCAAGTCAGCGGACAAAATCTGATGCAACTCATCAATGACATCCTTGACCTGTCAAAACTCGAAGCCGACAAAATGCAGTTCAACCCTGAACCGACGGATTTGGAAAAACTGCTTGAGGACATCAGATCGGTATTCATACAGCAGGCCCAGGCCAAACACATTGACCTCATAATTGATTATAAACAGATTCCGCCTGTGGACATCGATCAACAGCGTATTTCCCAGATTCTCATTAATCTCGTCGGCAACGCGATGAAATTCACCAAAGAAGGCAGCATCACCCTCAGAGCATTCTTTTCCGAAACATCCGAGTCAGAAGGCACCCTTTCCCTTGCCGTATGCGATACTGGTTGCGGAATTTCCAATGATGACATCCATAAACTCACTAAACCATACGTTCAACTGCAAACCAGCCAAAGAATCAAAGGAACGGGCCTTGGGCTAGCAATATGCAATCTGCTCCTCCGCAAAATGAACGGCAGACTGGATATCTTCAGCGTTCTCGGCAAGGGAAGCCGTTTCACGGCAATCATCGACAAAGTCCATTTTGGCGCCAATGCGATTCCAACAAATACGGTTAGCACCTCATCTGACAACGTCCAAGCGAAGGTTTCTGACAATTGCTCACTGCTTCTAGTCGATGACTCCACTGTCAACTTGACAGTTCTCAAGGCCATGTGCAACCGTCTCGGTTTATATCAAATAGACTTGGCTCCCAACGGCAAGGAAGCCCTGGAAAAACTCCATCAGAAGACGTATGACTGTGTTTTGACTGACCTGTGGATGCCTGTCATGGACGGACAGGAATTCATATCGGTTGTCAGAAAGGAAGAGAAAATCAAATCCACACGCGTCATTGTCATCACAGCGGACGTCGAAGTTCAAAAGAACTACAAGGAGATGGGATTTGACGAAATCCTACTCAAGCCCATTACGCTTCAAAGCCTCAACACCATCCTCTCTTCCTTAACGCCTTGAGTCCTATGCAAACAGGCTTTTTCCCATACAGTTTTTTTTCATCATCAGTCACATAAAAAACAAGGAATCTCAAACATGAAGAATGTCAAGAAAGCATTATTGACGATGGCTTTGCTGGCTACTGCTGCGACATGGGCACTCGACATTGTCCAGAACGGCAAGAGCAATTTTGTGATTTACCATGATGCCAAGGCTCCGACCAGCGTTCTCGAAGGTGCCAAGGACCTTCAGGAATACTGCCAGAAAGTCACAGGCATAAAACTGCCAATCGTGAATCAGCCTTCCCAAAAGATGATTTCCCTCGGCGCGAATCCCGCCTCTGGCGTGACCGCCGAAGGCATCCCGCTGGAAGGCTACCGCATCATCGTCAAGAACGGATCCGTGTTTGTCATCGGTGAAGACACGCCAAATGGTAAGCGTTGCTATGGCGGCGGCGTCAGCAACGGCACGCGCAATGGCGTTTATGCACTCTTGGAAGAATGTTTCGGCGTTCGCTGGGTCATGCCTGGACCATACGGCGACTATTATGAACACAAAGACACAGTGACCGTTCCAGACAGCGGCATTGAAAGTGCACCAGGCTTCCTCAACCGCCGCCTCCCCTACATCCAGGAGTTCACGGATGTCTCAAAAGAATGGGGACGGCGACAGAAACTCGGCTGGAGCCTCTTCCTCTACCATTCCCACAACTGGGTTCCTGTGTGCACAGTCGATATGTTCGAGGACCACCCCGAATGGTATGCCATGCACGGCGGTGTCCGCGAACAGCCGTCTGGCGACCGCTATATGCTCTGCATCTCCAATCCATCGACAATTCAGCGCTTCGCTGACGCCGCATGCGAATACTTTGCCAAGAATCCGCTGAACTCGACGTTCTCGCTCTCCCCCTCAGATGGTGGTGGCTGGTGCGAATGCGATGAATGCAAAAAAATGTACGAAACAGACCCAGAAGGCAAACTCTCCACAACCCCTGCCGTCCTCCATTTCTACAATGAAGTGACAAAACTCGTCCGCGCAAAATATCCAGATAGATTCCTTGGCGGCTACGTCTATGCGCAGTACATCTATCCTCCCAAGACTCCAATCCCTCTGGAGGATGGCCTCGTCCTGACGCTTGCGACATCCTTCAACTACGGCTACAAGATGTTTGCTCCGAAATACAAGAAACTTACGGAGGAAATGTTCGCTGAATGGACGAAATCCACGCACAACATCTCCTACTACGACCTGCCCGTAACGTGGTGGCGCAACGAAATGGCCTGCATCAACGGGCCAGGGCTTGAACTTCTGAAGTTCGTCTATCCCCGAGCCAAGGCCGCAGACATGAAAGGCGTCTATGTCTATGGATTGGAAGCCTGGGGGCACGCGGGCGTGACCAACTACCTCCTCGCAAAACTCGCTTGGAACCCAAATCTAGATATTGATGCGACGTTCAGTGAATACTGCGACTGCGCCTATGGTGCCGCCAGTCCCGAAATGCAGCAAATCTACCACATGGTGGACGATTCCATCAAGGCGTGCATGGTCGCCGCTCCCCAAACGAACATGGTACCTTCAAACGACATGGTCAAGAAGGTCTATATCCCGATTCTCCCCAAAGTGGCTGAACTCTTCGCCGCAGGTGCGGCCAAAGTCAAGGGCGACACGGAAAATGGCCGAAAGCAACTCCAACGCCTCGAATACTTCAGAAATAATGTCAAAATCCTCGAATGGTCCTGCCGCTCACGCAATCTGCTTCCCAAAGACTATCCGCAGACGATTTTCACTGCTGATGAAGACGAAATCGCGTCTTTCTATGAGGAAGGCGTCCATCGCATCGCCTACTACAACAAACCATGGTATCTGCCAAAACTCAAGAACAAGATTGACAAACTCGGTGACGGCATCTCCATTGAACGTTCGGACAACCCCCGCCAGACCGCCATTTTCCGTGGCGACCAATCACTCGTCTTCAAGGCAAAGGAAGACGGCGAACTTGCCGTCACATTCAATGCCGTCCGCACCTACGGTGACTCGCCAAAACTCTATTTCTATGACAAGAACAACAAGCCCATCAAGTGGTACTTCCTTAAAAAGGGCGTGACAAGGACTCTCCCTGTCAAGAAAGGCGAAATCTATCGTGGACTCATCAACACAAAACAGGATTTCTATCAACTTGACATCAAGAACGCCTGGTGGGGTGCCGTCTCTGAAATCACTGACCAGGGTGTCCATTTCATCGGCAACCAGTCCAAAGACAAAGTTCAGACAGTCTATTTCCATGTCCCAGAAGGCACGGAGAAGTTCCAGATGTGGCTCGCGGGCGGTGACCATCTCAAGGAAACCGCCAAGTCAACCGTCACGACTCCGACGGGCCGTAAAATCATCTTCAACTGCTCCTACGTGCTCTGCGACAAACAGTGGGTCGATGTTAAGCCTGGCGAAGCGGGATTCTGGCGCATGGACACCACGGAAGGAGACCGCAGTTACATCGACGACTACTTCATCCGCATTCTGAAGGGCATCCCGCCGATTATCTTCACAGATACGGAAAACGCGTTCTACACGAAATAACCGTTCTTTAAATCCCACAACATTTATCAAAACCATGAGCATTCTTATAAAAAACGTTGAAGTCAATGGGCAGCGTGCCGACATTGCCGTTGAGGGCAACCGCATCCAGACAATCGCCCCTAATATCCACGGAACGTATGATGATGTCATCGACGGCTCCAGTCAGTTGGCGGCCCCACCCTTCTACAACACCCATACCCACGCAGCCATGACGCTTCTGCGTGGCTATGCTGATGACATGGAACTCATGGATTGGCTAAACAATCACATCTGGCCAGCCGAGGCCAAACTCGGAGCGGAGGACATCTATTGGGGAACTCGGCTTGCCTGTCTGGAAATGATCCGTTCAGGCACCGTGTTCTTCAGCGACATGTATTTCTTCCCTCATGAAATCGCGCGGGCAGTAGAGGATTGCGGGATGAGGGCGGCCATCGGCCTGACGATACTGGAATCTTCTCCCAAAAGGGAACTCCATCGTCAACATAATCTTGAGATACTCAGGAGAAAAAAGGAATTGTCATCTCGCATTCAACTTTCCATCGCCCCCCATGCCATATACACTGTCAGCGACAAGGGGCTGAAAATGGCAGCGGAACTCGCCGAAAGTGAAAACCTGACATTGAACATCCATGTGGCCGAAACTGCGGTTGAAGTGTCCCAATGCAAGGAAGCGCACCATGGAATGACGCCAGTAGAATACCTTTCAAGCCTTGGAGTATTGTCTTCACGTACCATCGCCGCCCATTCCGTCCATTTGACGGAACACGACATTCAACTTTATCGCGAGCATGGCGTCGTTTCTGCATTCAACCCAGTCAGCAACATGAAACTCTGTTCAGGAATCTTTCAGTTCAGACGGCTCGTTGATGCTGGTTGCAGAGTCACATTGGGCACCGACGGTGCCTCATCCAATAACAATCTCTCGATGTTCGACGAAATGAAAACCGCCGCACTTGTTGCCAAACTGGGTCATGGCGGTCCTTTGGGCGCAACGTCAGAGGAGATTTTCCATTGTGCTACTCAATCAGGTGCCGAGGCCTTTGGAATCGACGCAGGGCTCATTGCCCCTGGACGGCTAGCGGACATCGTGCTTTATGATTTGGACAATCCGCTGATGACGCCCTCTTTCAATGCCGTGTCGAATCTGGTATATTCCGCCGATTCAAGTTGCGTCGCAACGGTCATCTGCGATGGCCGAGTTATCATGCGCGACCATATCATTCCCTGGGCGGAGGAAACAATTGCGCACGCGCGTGAATGTGCAGGAAAACTGCGTGGTTGACCGCATACCATAGGGGATACCCCATTTCACACGAATTGAGGCAGGTTCCAAACGGAACCTGCCTCATATTCATAATTCTGCCTTCTCTGCAGGCTATGAGTTTTTTGTCACTTGCTTAACGGCCAGCAGGTAATGCGGAAACCGCAGTAGTAATTGCTGCTTGACGGCACACGGTAACTCTGATAGGCAGAGCGGCAATACTGTGCAAAACTGAACCAGCCACCTCCACGGACTCCCCGACGCAATACGCCTGAATCCGCCTTCCTTTGCGCTTCATCCCTGGCGTAACTGTCCAGACACCATTCCCACACATTGCCATACATGTCATACAATCCCCATGCATTTGGCAGGTAGGAACCGACCTTGGTATGTTGTGCAAAGCCGCCTTTGCCATCCGTCCTGTTATAATAATACCTTCCAACTTCCGCTGTATTCGCGTCAGAAGCCACCGAACTCAAGTCTTTTCCAGAATTCAATGCTGTGGTTGTTCCAGCACGGCAGGCGTACTCCCATTCGGCTTCCGTCGGCAGATCGAAAACCATGCCTGTGTTCTTCTGGAGTTTCCCCATGAAGGAAGTGGCGTCAACAGAATGTCCATGGGCAGGCCACCCTCCCCCTGCCTTGGCGGAAGAACCACGTATCGTATCGTAGGACACGCGTTCCACAGGGCGGCAATCGCCTTTATAATTCGATGTATTCTTCCCCATGACAAACTGGTACTGCGCTTGCGTGCATTCGAAAATGCCAATATAGAACAACTGCCCGATGGTTACTTCATGCTGAACTTCCTCATCTCCTCGTCCAAGTTCATTGATAGCACTCCCCATCGTGAATTTTCCTGCGGGAATCTGACGCAACCAGAGTTCGGAAGTCCTGCACGTATCATCGGTGAAATCAGGCGGCTCGTTCTGAAAACGATGGGACCAATCCTTCAGATTGACCACAAGATACGTGCCCAGCCCTGTTCTGGCCTTGATGCTCACATTGATGTAATCCGAAAATTTCAAACGCGGTTCATCCTTGCTGAAATTCCAGGTAACCGTGTAGGGACCGCCTGCATGGACTGCCCCAAACGCGCCATCACCGCTCAATGTGCGAATTTTAATCTTGTTATCATGGTCACTGGCATTGAAACTCAGATAGACATTCTCAGGCTTTCCATCTGCATCAATTTCATCACATTCAACAGAATAGACAATTTCGACTTTGCCACTCCATGGCACGATCGGCTTTACAGAGATGTCTTTGACCTTGACATCCGCCTGCAACGCAATTGCACTCAAAGCCAGTCCAATCACCATCCAAAGCCTTAATTTTAAATTTTGCTTCATTGTCGTACAACTCCGCATTGATTAATTTACATTGTTTCAAGCAATTCCTCGAAATTGCGTTTCGCGCATGACAAATCCCCTGGGAATGGTGCGCCGCCCGCAAGGACAATCCATCCGCTAAAATTATGACAACGGAGAATGGAGACAAGTTCCTTGACTTCGGCATTTCCCGCTGCAAACAATGTCGCGTTGCCGTCCCATGTGCAGTCAGCCAAGTCCAACTGACCGATGGTCTTGATAAAACGCCCTGCGCGCCATGACTTCAGGAAAGGCATTTCGCCCGCACGAACAAAATTCGTGGGAGAAAACGCAAATTTCGCCTTGCTTTTTCCTGCTACTGAAGCAAACTGCGCAGACGCCGTTGCTGAACTTTCACGGATATTTGAGAAGTCAACGCTGATACCCGCTTTCTCAAACGCCTTCAGTTGCTTGAATGATTCAACCAAAGGCAGAACGACGCGTTTGATTCCTGCCGCCTGAAGTGCCTTCAGCAATGCGTCAGGGTCATCCACGACAATAGGCACACGCAACGCTGAAATTCCAATGCCCGATGCAGAAAATTCATCCACGATTTTCTTCAGATTATCTGCTGACATGAAAGCGCAAGCCTTCCCCTGCACATAATCCAATTCCACATTGCCTATGCCAGCAGCCTGAAGTTTTTCAATCATCTCTGGAACATACCGTCCGCACAAACGGGATGAAGCACTGAGTTTGAATGATTCCTTAGAAATTCTATCCGCGAAAATAGCGGCACGCTGGCGCACGCAATCCGCACAGGACGGATTTTCGCACAGTACGAATGCGGGATCCTCCTGGCCAATTTCCATGCAAAGATGCATCATTTCATGAGCATTGATGAGGCGGACCTGGGCATTTCCAATTCTTGAGATGGTCATGATTCCCGTCTCCGCCATGATGTGGTCAAGACCGATGAAATTGCGATGCGGCCCTGGATAGAACTTCCAGGATTTCGTCGTTTCCTTGCCATCTGGTCCTTTTGCAGTCACCGTCTTGGTGGCAAGATATGGCAGTTCAAGCAATGCCTCCGCACTATGCAGCATGGTATTTCGGTCCTGGTCAACGCCCAGCAAGCAAATATATCCGCCCGCTTCCGCTATTTTCTCATAAGGCGTTCCATGACCGTGCGCGGTATCGGCATCCCAATGCCCTGCGAGCAGAGATTTCGCCTGACCGCCGATAGCAGCCAGCGTCCCCAACGGGCAATTACTTACAACGGCATTTTTCCGTGCCTTGACCAGTTCTGTCAGAATACCGAGTTTGCCAAAGACTGGGACGACGAGCGTGCCTTTTGCGCCCAGAACATTTAGAAAGGCATCAATGACTGCTTCTGCACCGCCTTCAATCTCGCCGAGGCTGATCATCGAACTGTGCAACAGCACGATGTCATTCTTTTTCAGCCCCATTTTCCTTAATGCTTTCTCCAAATCAGTTCTCTTCATCATAACACTCCTAAAAAAAGCCTGTATTTAATATAATTGAAACAACACTTACTATTCACATTCGGCGACAATCCTGCATGGCACCTGCGTCACCTTCGGAATTGGCAAAAACATAATTGAAATCAATGCGCGATCGCCAAGCAAAGACAAATTCGTAGGTTCACACACGGTACTGATGTTTGCCTTGAAAAGCCTTTGGAAAACCCCTTCCAGCCGCTTGCTCTCATAAACGTCCGACATGAAAATCCGACATCCTGAATCGATAATCCACTGGACTGCGGTATCGTCCAGCCAGACGGAACGCAATTCAATCTCCCATGGATTCTTCTTGCCAAGCGCATTCAACGCCAGCAACGGTGCCATCGGCTTTTTGTTGCCAAAGGCGTTTGCCAATTCCGCTCCGCTGATGGCCCCTGAATCGCTTTCCCTATTCAGGTGGATGATATCCGCAGGAAGTCTGTAGAAATCCTCCAGACGGACGGTAAATGCATCCTCGCCATTCGACGTCTCTTTGATATGGCCTGGAAAATCAATATAACTGCCGACCATCGAATGCGTATTCAAGTCATAGACGACACCTGTGTACTCAGTTGCGTCCGACTTCAGATCGACATGGCTTTCCTTTATCCAGTAGAGTGGCTCAATTTCAAATGGCCTTGTGATGTCAATGACTTTCATAATAACTCAGAATCTAATATCTTTGCAAAAACGTTACAGTGCCTTGTGGTTCAATCTTTCCCCCACGGCTCCGCCTGGATGAATCAGCGCAAATTGTTCGGCCTGATACCCTGTCTGTTCAATGATCGCCGCCTGAAGCGCATGGAAAATCATGCAGAGCGCCGTGGTGCTAGTCGTGCCCTGCGCGTTCCATTTGTCAGTTTCCCTGTTGACATGCTGTTTCAGCACCACGTCCGCCGCCGTTGCAAGCGGTGACTCCAAGTTCTCCGTGACAGTGATTATCTTGACCTCTTTAGCCTTGCAGATATCCACAATCGGCAACAACTCCTTGGTTTTGCCACCACGCGAGGCAAACACCATGACATCCCCCTTCTGCAAGAACCCTGTCGCACCATGGACGGCCTCCGCAGGAGAGATGAACCTGGCGGGCCGCTCTATGCAACACATAAGATGCGCAAAATGCTGGCAGATGATTCCTGAATGGCCACAGCCAGTGGCACCAATGCGGGGAGCCGACGACAACAGGCCGACCGCTTCGCCAAACTGCGCTTCGTCTAAAAAATCCTTCATCTCCAAAATGCACTGGGCTTCTATGTCATACGCGGCCTTTGCGGCCAGAAGTGCTTCTTTTTTGAGCATGACCACTCTATCTCCAAAGGATTATTTTTCAATATCAATTGCAATTTCACCATTTTCTACTACAATATATAAAATATAATCTCTTTCATTGATTTTTCGTCATAAATTGAAAAAAACTTCGCATCATTTTTTAGGATTCTTTCATGAAACAAGGTTGCACTATCAAGGCTCCGTTTTTTGAAATCGGACCAAAGTCCTATCTTTACGGGCAGGACGTCATTGACTTGGCAAAAGCCGCCGATGCGGCATCGGAAAAATACGGGGTGGATATCATCTTCACCACCCCAATAGTCGAAATCGCCCGTGTCAAAGCGGCGACTAAACGCATCCACGTCTTTGCGCCGCACATGGATCCGCTCAAGCCAGGCCGTGGTCTCGCTGACATTCTTCCAGAGTCACTTGTCGCGGCGGGAGCAGAAGGCGTCATGCTCAACCATTGTGAAAAGCCGTTGTCCCTCGGTGTCCTTCGTGAAACCATCAAACGTGCGGACGAAGTCGGTCTGGTCACCATTGTATGTGCCGATTCAATGGCCGAGGCAAGCGCTATCGCTCTTCTCAAGCCAAACATCATTGTCGCCGAGCCATCCGAACTCATCGGGACAGGCGTCAGCGTCGGTCCAGAATATGTCGAGGCGGCAACGCGTGCCGTCAAAGACATCAACCCCGACATTCTCGTCCTGACAGCCGCTGGCATCGCCAATGGTCAGGATGTGTACAACACCATTTTTGCAGGCGCAGATGCCACTGGATCGTCTTCTGGCGTTGCCAAGGCGCCCGACCGCGCAGCGATGGTCGATGAAATGATTTCAGCCGTACGGCGCGCCTGGGATGCCAGGAACGCCAAATAAATACCCAAACAAACTACTAGAAAAAGGCAAGAAAATGGCAAAAGCACCAAAAAAAGCAGCCGCACCCGCAAAGGCCCCGTCAAAATCAATGGAATTCAAAGTTTTCCAGAAGGAACTCGAATTGCAGTCTCGTGGTTGGGTTCCAACATTCCATGATGTTTCCAAGGAAATCATCGAAATCGTGAAGGCATCTGGCATCAAGAACGGAACCGTTATCATTGCTTCACATCATACCACATGCTCCGTGATGATTCAGGAATGCTCCCATGACATCGATTCGTTCGACCTCGAATACCTCCAGCACGACCTGCTTGACATCATGCGCAAGATGATTCCTGACTTCGCAGTCGAGAACCAGTACCGTCACCCAGGCCCGATGCACCTGAAGTTCAGCCGTTGGGTCAACGAACCTGGCGATTTCACCAGCATGAACACCGACGGACACCTCCGCTCGGTCTTCTTCGGCCGCAGCGAATGCATGACCATCAAGGATGGCGTCCTCGATGGCGGTGAATTCGCCCACGTCTATTTCGTTGACTGGGACCACGTCCGCGCACGCCGCCGCCAGTTGAATGTCACTGTCATGGGAACGCCCGATGACTTGCCAGAAGACCGCAAGTGGAACAATGGCCAAATCATCAACACGCTCCACAAATTCACGCCAGAAGAAAAAGCGAAAGACATCCACTTCGACCTGCAACTCAAACGCTAAACGGTCGTCGCGGGTTTATTCCCCAATCACTATGTTCTCATAAGGGGCGGACTTTACACAATTCAAGGAGACTGTGCAAAGTCCGCAAGGGGGGAAAAATCAGTATCCCCAGATTGAGGGAACCGTTTCAAAAGGATTCCTACCTCGGAAATGTCGCCCTGCTCTCTTGTGGAACAAAGCGTCCTCCATAAAAAGGAAGGGCTGTCGCAAAACCTCATGGAATTGCGGCAGCCCTTTTTACATTTGCGTTCTGTAAGGCTTATTCCCAATATGGAACGACCGTTCCGCCTCCTTCCTTCAACGCCTTGCGATAGCAGCGTGTGATGACAGCCAAGTCCTCCGCGCCAAGCCCAACGCTGTTGAAATAGATGATTTCATCGTCATTCTCACGGCCAGGCTTCTCACCCAGCAGTATCTCGCCCAATTCCGCATGCAGTTGCTCTTCTTTGAACAGATCGTCCCGATACATGAGGGAAACGGTGCTTATCTGGCGATGCTTCACGCCTTCCCAGTCATCGACGACCACCTTGCTGCATTTCGGCAGACACTCGTATTCGTACTCGAAGTCAGCGAGATTCAGGCAAGTCTGGCCTGGATGCAGCCAGTCCGCGAACACAACGGGCGTCGCGGAAATCGTCACGGTGATGACAATATCGCTCTCCAGCGAAGCCTGTGTTGGATTGTCCGTCGCTATGACTTCAATGCCAAGTTTTGCTGACATTTCAGCCGCGTATTTTGCGGACTGTTCTGGTCGGATGTCATAGACATAGCATTTTTTCAGCGTAGGACGAACAATTGTGGCCGCCTCCAGTTGCAGACGCGCCTGAAACCCCGCGCCCATCAGTAGGATGCAGGATGCGTCCTTCTTTGCCAACGCGTCAATCGCAAGGGCACTTGCCGCGCCTGTTCGAACACCCGACACCTGCGTGCAATCAGCGACACAGAGCGGTATTTTCGTATCTGGGTCGTTCAGGATGACCAGTCCCGTCGCACGTGGCAACCCCTGCTTGTAGTTCTGCGGATTGGAGCCTAGCCATTTGATGCCCGCCATGTTGATGTCGCCTCCGACGCAACATGGCATCGCATTACAGCGTCCATAGC
>JAGCTA010000422.1 GCA_017963875.1 Victivallales bacterium
ATCGTTTTTCCTCTTTTTTGATGCAAATTTAATTAAAAACACTTCATTTTTAATTAAATATAATTCAATTCTTGTTGTTTTCAAAATAAAGTCAAAGACATTCTCTCAAATCAATGACTTTACCCCATGGATTCCCCCTGAGGGTCGGTCTTTTCATAGTCGCCCTGACATGTGAAATTATCGACTCTCATGGGTAATAGAGTGAAACATAAAAAAACATTTGCATTCTTTTTGAAGACTATTATGTTATATTAAATATTGATTCAAAGTAAAACATAAAGTAAAACAAAAATGCCGCAAAACAAGACGGAAACCATAGTCAACGAGTTGACGGCAAGCATCGCCTCTGGGGAACTCGGCCGAAGTGGCGATAAATTCATGACCACGCGGGAACTGTGCGTCCTGAAAGGGGTATCCCTGAAAACCGCCTTTCATATCCTAGGCAAACTCATGGACGAAGGTGTAATTGAGAAATCGGGTCATGGCTTCCGCATCGCGCCTCTTCTTCCGAGTTCATGCGAGGCAAAACGCCCCTTGCTGATCGGTTTTCTTGCGACTTGTCTTGAGAGTCCGTATTTCGCCAAACTCGCATGCCATGCGGAAGAATTCGCGTATTCCGTCGGTGCAAGCCTCATCATCGCATCAAGCAACTATGACTTTGCCACAGAATGCGAAAGGCTGAAGATGTTTTGCCGTCAAGGCGTTGCGGGAATCCTAATCTGCCCATGGGCATCGACCGCCGAACAGGAGTCGTTCTATTCGGAACTGCCTGTCCCATACGTGATGCTGGGGAGGAAACTCGAATCTGTGGAATGCGACGCCGTGCTTGTCAACAACCAGAAGGCAGCACAGCATATGGCTCGTCACCTGATTGAACAGGGGCTGTCTGAATTCGCCTACATCGGTCAAAGCGGAAAACTCCACGACCAGCGTATGTATGGCTTCCAGGCGGAACTTTCCGCCGCTGGCTTCGCGTTGCCTGAAAAAAACATCGTGCAAGTCGATGGACAGAACCCAAGACAATGCCGTGAAGCCATTCAACACCTGCTGAAACGGGCTCGCAAGGGCCGACTCGGTTTATTCTGCTACCATGACCTGTTTGCCATCCGAGCCATCAATCTTTGCCATCAGATAGGTCTGCGGATTCCAGAAGACGTTGCCGTCGCGGGCTTTGACGACTTGCCCGCCGCAGCCGAAACATATCCCCCGTTGACAAGTGTTTCCTACCCTGTGAAGGACATGGCACGTCTGGCTTTTGAATCACTGTACGCTCGCATCAAATTCAAGACCATCGGCGGAGGAATCAGCCGTTACCTGGATTCCAAATTGATTGTCAGGGAAAGTACAAGCGGCTGAACCGCCGCATGAAACATAAAAGGCGTTTTCACAAAAAGAACAAGGAACACCAAATGGCGATTACACAAACTTCCATCAGTTATTACGGGCTGAACTATGTGGAACATGCGGAAAAGGATTTCGCGGAAATGCTGGCTCACGGCTGCACGACCGTCATCCTTGCAGTCACGGAATTCGATTTCGATTTCTGGCGGCCAAACGTCCCCAAAATCGTTGACAAGGCGCATGAAATGGGCCTGCGTGTCATCATCGACCCATGGGGCAACGGCAAATACTTCGGTGGCGAACAGGTCAGCAAATTCCTTCAGGACAATGTGGAAAACCGACAGGTCTCCGCATTGACAGGAGAAAAACTCCCATACGCCTGCTTCAACACAAACAGTTATCGTGACTATTTCAAAAACTTCTGCACAACGCTTGCCCGCGAAACCGCTGCGGATGGTTTCTTCTGGGACGAGCCGCACTACGCTTTCCCCAAGGGAATCGCCTCCATCACTGGTGGTGTCGCCGACGACTGGACCTGCTTCTGCCCTGTTTGCCGCAAGCGTTTCGAAGACTACTACGGTTATCCGATGCCCCGATACATGACCAACGATGTCAAGCAATTCCGCTGGCGCGAGGCATTGGTGGTGCTTTCAGAGACATCAAAGGCACTCAAGGAAATCAACCCGAAACTGGAAATCACCTGCTGCGTCCACGCCACCCAAAATGGATACTATGTTTCGGAATACCGTGGCTACGACAACTGGGACATGGTCGCATCCTGTCCATATTTCGATGTGTTTTCAACAACCATCGTCAATTGGGCTCTTCCCGAGGATTTCTTCAGAGAAATCACGGAACGCACCGTGGCAGTCGCGAAAAAATACGGTAAAATCTCCGAGCGCTGGCTCATGGGCTACTACAAACAGCCCAAAGACTGGGCACAAGTCGCCCGTTGGGCGGACATTGCCGAACAGGCAGGCGTCGACCGACTCTCCGCATGGACCTACCGTGGCGGTTACGGCACGGTCGTAGGAGCACCAGACGCGCTTAAATTGTGGGATACCATCGGCGAGAACTACAGACGTCTGCTCAAGAAATGACATCATTGTCATAAAAAGGGATTTGAACAAATCACAGAGCAAAGGAAAGGCGAACATGACAAAACTCAATGACTATGGCTATATTGACAATGCCATCGCGAATATCCGAAAAGTCGCCGATGAATAAGCGGACAACATCCACAAGGCGGCATCGCTGATGGCCGATGCCATCCAAAATGACAAACTCATCAATGTATATGCTGGCGGCGGACACACGACCCTCGCCATGGGTGAGATGTTCTTCCGTGCTGGCGGTCTAGCCAACATCAACCCGCTGATGGAAACCGCGTTGTCCGTCTTCAACCAGGCGCTGAAATATCTGGAACTGGAGCGAACGGAGAATTTCGGTGCTTCAATCATCAAATACTATGATATTCAAAAGGATGACCTGGTGCTGATTTTCCACAACATCGGCATCAACCCCGCAACCATTGACGCCGCAATGGAAATCAAACGGCGAGGAGGGAAAATAGTCGCCATCGCCAGTTCATACTGGCAGAATGAAATGCCTCGAAACCATTTTATCCGCCATTCGTCTGGAAAGAACCTTTTCGACTTTGCCGATGTCTGCATTGATGACTACAACCCAGTCGGAGATGCCATCGTCAATCTTCCTGGCCTGAACACGCCTATCGCTCCAGTCTCGAATGTGGTCGATTTCACCATCGCCCACCTGCTGGAAATCGAATGTTGCCGAATTTGTATTGAGCGTGGCTTCGTCCCGCCTGTCTGGAACAGCGCAAACACGCCTGGAGGCGATCAGAAGAACGCTGCTTATCTCAAAAAATACAAGCCCCTAGTGAAAAGCCTGTAAAAAAAAAGGAGAAACTGATGAAACTCAAGGAAATGAATGCAGCCCTGCAAGAACTGCGAACGAAATACGCCATCCCAGCAGATGGCGTGCTGACCGCAAGCCAAGCAGGCACGTTCGGCGCAGCCGCCGAACTCACTATGAATGGCAAAACCGTCAAGCTGCTGCCATGGCGCATCGAACGGCGGTTCTGCGAACTGAAGAAACTGGTTGATGGCAAGACACTGGAGGATGTCTCCACACTGCGTTTCGCATGGTTTGCGAGCGACGCCTCACTTGAGGCACTGCTCTATCGCGAACTCGACTTGTGCGCCTATCTCGGCGAATCGCCCGTCCGCTCTATCTTCGCCGTCGTCAATGGCAAAACCGCAAACCTGGTCGTAAAACTACAGGATGGCAAAAGTTGTGCTGTCGAATGCTCCGCCGCACTCCCTAAGGGAACAGAGCCGATGGACAAGCACGAAATCATCGCCAGACGCGGTGTCGCCTGCGACCGCGTCGTCGATTCGCAGGTGCCCCAGGCATCAATCTACCAATTCACTAACAACGGTGAAAAACGCTACACGGACATCGACACTGAGTTGTTCGGTTTCACCACGGAGGAAATCCTTCTTGTCCGCGCGGCCTTCGCCGTGCTGTCAACACCCGCGCTCGCTGACGAATGGAACTGCGCCGACGCACGTTTGAACCGCCAAATCGCGGATGCGCTGGCAACCGAAACAAACGGCAAACCTGTCATCTATACGGAGGCATAAACGATGAAACCAGTTAAAATCGCAATGATGGCCCTAACCCATGGGCATACTCGCAAATACTATCAGACGCTTCGCGAAAACTCCAAACTGGACTGGGTTGCGTCCTGCGCCGCAGACCAGCGTGCAAAGGATGTCTATGAACTCTATGACAACGGCGTTCCATGCTACCTTTCCGCCGAGGAAATGTTCGAGAAACACCCCGACATCGAGGCTGTCGTCATCGCTTCCGCCAATGACCAGCACCTCAAAGAAATGAAACTCTGTGCCCAGCGCGGCGTCCATATCCTCTCCATGAAAATCCCGACCTTCGATCCAAAAGAATACGACGAGATGATTAAACTCGTTGACGAGGCGGGAATCGTCTGCCAGATTGAACTGGAAATGCACTATAATCCCGTCGTGAAGCGACTTCAGAAAATCATCGCCGACGGCGAATTAGGGAAGATTCTCTCTGTCCAAGCGACCAATATCACCTTGTCTCCCGTCTGGGCATTCCCCTGGCAGGGCAGCCCTGAGGCCAGTTATGGCAAACGCGTCCCGCTACGTCAGGGCGACCCACGCTTCCGTGGCGGCGCCCTCTGCGACCATCCGCACATCTTCGACCTCATCCGCTGGCTAACAGGCTCCGATTTTGACTACGTTTATTCGGAAGTCGCGCCGAATCTGCGCAAAGATCTTGAAGTGGAGGATATGATTCTTGTCAATGGGAAAATGAAAAACGGCGTTTCGTTCCTGTTCGACCCTTCATGGTCACGAATGGAAGAACGCCTCGCCGTGCCTGCGCCAGGATGGGAAGTCTTCCCAAAACGAATGGAAGTCAATGTGACTGTCACGGGCGAAAAAGGAACCATTCTTTGCGACTGCTTCGGACCTAATGTCTATCACAACGGTGCTCCAAATGACCGTTATACTGTGCAGTACACCTATTTCGACGAGTGGATCGGATTGATTGACGAGTTCGTCTCCTGCATCCGTGAACACAAGACACCGAAAATCAACCTCAAATGGCACCGCCAGACGATTGACTGCATGAACGCCTGCTATGCAAGCGTCCAGTCAGGCCTCCCAGCAAAGGTCTGAATCAAACAGTGGTGTTGCAAAATCATAAATTCATCGTCGGAAGAGCCGTCATGGTCTCGCGTCGGTATCCTCGATGTCGGCGCGAGACCATTGATAGCGCGTAAAACATAGGACTTGATAGCAATAACAGTCGCTACTTATGGCATTGTAGTTTTGCAACAGCCTCCTCTACTAAAATGCTCCCATGGATACCTGCAAGGTATAGTATGAATATGAGGATGCAATAAACAACGGCTAACAGCATGTTGATGAGGAATGACATTCAATTGATTGTCGTATCTGACATCACCTGGAGGCCTCATTGCAAAAGTAAAATTGGAATAAACAGACGCCCATGAATGGCAAATCAAAGGAAGAATATCCGTAGGCGTAATGGGCAAAACAATGCTGTGATTTAGAAAATCATCAATATTCGCAGTTACAATATAATCCGCATGAATTTCTTGAGCACAGCAGTCCTGAAGACTATCTTCAAAATCAGAAAAATCTGAATTATCAATCGCATTCTGGATGGCCTTCATATTGGTAGTAGCCAAACCAAGGATTCTACAAATGGCACTTATTTTTTTCCTTCGTAGGTTTGATGGTATTTTTCGCATGACATACCATACGATGGAAAGAGTTTGCAAAGATACAAATCCTTCAATATTGCCTTTTGAACATTCCCATAAAAGGATTTCAACTTCTTGGAGATATGGGTCATCCCTTTTAGTCAAATATGTCAAAATAACGTTGGCATCAAAAAGAACTCTCATTGATTTTTACTTGCATCTCATTTCGTGTTTTTCTTTCATATTTTGCTCGCATTCTGTGTCACAATCACTATTTATTTCAATTAATTCTTCACGCAACTGACGAATTTCGTTGAATGCTCTCAATCGTTCTTCAAGGCACACTTCTCTGGGTAATATCATGTAGTCAATATTACTATTTTTTACCTTATCTGTTTTTAACTTTTCATTATTAATACTTGATGGACTCATAATATCCTCCATTAAATTAAAATAAAAAATATATATTATATAATATAACTAATGTAATAACAATATTATAATATTCAAGCATTCTCTAAATATTTTATTGAATTTAAATTAACAATTTAAAGCGAAAAGAATCTCCTTCACCACAGAATTGGTCACATCTCTCGAGCACATTTGGAAACCTGTGATGCCTTGTTTGATATGGGCGGCGCAATCTTCTTCATTGGCAACGCCCCATGTCCAGATTCTGATCCCCTTGCTGGCTGCGTATTGATTCATTTCAGCAGTCACCGTCCCAAGTTGGTGCAGATTGAGACAGATAATCTTGTATCCATCGCTTGATGATGAATCGATAAGTTCCTTTGTCAAAGGGACATCTGGATACTTTGTATTGCAAAAGACCAGTCCAGGCAAAAGTTTTGAAACGCAGTCAACCGCCTCTTTGACACCCGTGTAGAGGTTGATAATGGTCCGTCGTTGCATCTTGTGGGCACAGAGCGACTCTACCATCCGCTTGGCGGTTTCCTCACGCCACGGCTCTGCTCGAAGAGTCAGATATGCTACAACGTCGTGCTTCTCGCAGAGGGAAAGCATGGTGTCAAGCGTGCAAGGATGCAGAATTTGACCTTCAAATGGATGCTCGAATTCCAAAGAACAGATCTTGCTGAAAGGCATCTCGTGGATTGGCACGAAATGTTGCTTGTCAAAAGCGGTTATTTTGCCATCTGGAGTAAATGTATAACCTTCATCATGGCAGAGGACGACGACACCATCGCTGGTTAGCCTCATGTCTGCCTTGAACCCGTCAAAACCTTCTTCCAGGCCCTTGAGAAAATGCATTTCAGTATTGCCCGCCACAATTCCCTTCCCGTGGTAATTGCTGAGAACGGAGTATTCGATGTTCATGACCATGCGTTCAAAAGTCTTTTCAAAATACGCTTTGAAAAACTCATCGCCTGGTGTAGCCGCATTCTCGAACAAAGGTTTTGCTGGCTTGGCAAAATTGGATTGACTCATTTTCTGCTCCTTGTTGTTATGCCTGATTTAGTAGAAATCCGCCCAAGAGACGGCGATTTTGCAGATTTTGTCCAATTCCGCTGATTGTGCAACCATGGGAGCAAAGACAATCATCCCTTTGTAGTCCAACAACTTAAGCCGTCTTGCGCATTCTGCCTGTTCATCATCGAACAACGTCTCGCCGATTCTCGTATCATAGTGGAAACAAATTCCTTTGAGATGCGGATAGCATGTTTCAATGAACTGCTCCATCGTCCCAGTCTCCGCCCATTCGTCTGGATGGAAATGCACATACAGGCCAATTCGACTATCTTTCGCGACATCGCAAATCCGAACGGCGCGTTCCCACTCCTTTGACATCGGCGTCGGCATGGGCTGACGCACTTGGATTGCAACAGAATAGTTCTTTTCCAGTGGAGCCGTCGTCAACTGCTTGAGAAACGCCGCATTCCGTTCGATGAACCCCTGTTCATCGGTACCTTCAAAGCGGTCCAACAAGAGTTGCACGGTAAAACATTCCACATTGACGGATTCGCCACAAAGCATCACATTGGTCACTGCATCTTTGATATCCTCAAAAGACGTACCTGACGATGCATCCATCATCAGTTGCACCATCTGGGACGGAACAATATCCTGCGCGACCAGACAGTTTATTCCGTTTGCGGCCAGTGCCTCCGTCACCCGATGCTCCGACAATAATCCCGCATCCAGTTCAACATTCTTCAGCCGTTGCGTCTGCGCCACGGGCTTCAACCATTCATCCCACTGATTATCCGATATTCTGATTGCACACTGTATCATCTTCTTTTTTCATCACTCCAAACAGGTATTCCTTTTATTTTGCACAGACATCACGGCTTCAGTTCCAGAACATCAGACGCCGTATTGCTGGCAGTAAACTCGTAAGAGCCATCTCCAAGGTCTTTCGTATGGCCGAAACGCGACTTCCAACCTTTCCTGCCAACCTTGATAACCGCCTTGACCTCGCCTGGACCATCCGCCGTAATAACCACAATCTGCCTTTGATTGTCGGCAGTATGCAACCGCGCCTCAACCACCGAAGCCCCAATTCTTTCCTCAAATAATTTGGTAGATTCCGCTGTCTCGATAAAAAACGGCTCAAGTTCCTTGAGCAGTATCATGACATTGGAAACCAGCGGCCAGAACCTCTGACTCGCGCCTGGATCATACGCATCATGCCTTCCAACAGAATTGTATGCGTATGGAATGACGGCACGAGCACGATGATTCAGCGACAGAAGATTGTGCGAACGCATCTCCTCTTCCGTTGGATAGCGCGTATCGCTGTACGGCTGCTTTGTTTTCGGACAACGATAGATGCCCCAGTTAAAAATCTGCGGCAGCCACCACAATCCAATGCGAGAATCACGTTCTGACGCAATAAAGCAGTTCCGAATTGCACTCATTGATTGCGACTGTTCATTGGAAATTGGATAACAGTCCGCAAGGAACACATCGCCCGTCGGCGCGAAAAGGACATAATCCCTGGTGTGGTTCGTCAATGTATAGACGGGATGGAAAGGATCCAGTTCGCTGATAAGAAATCTCATGTTCAGCAACATCGGCAGATCGCTTAAAGGATTTTCATCGGAAATGTACCAGCCAAGCAGCGCAGGATGATCCTTCAGGCCATTGACAGTCACGCGGATGATATTGTCCATTCCTTCAACCCCCTCGAAGCGTTTCACGTCGCCGAGGCGGCCATACACGTCAAGCATGCTGAAAATCAACTTCATGCCGTTCTTGTGCAGAATGTCCATGCTACGCCTAATTTCCGCGATGGATGTATTCGGCCCTTGTTTTTCGGGCAACCTGAATCTGAAAGCACGATACGGAAGCACGCAGTTGACCCCCATTGACTTCATTCTTTCAATATCTGGCGGCATCATGTTCACGTTTTCCCAGAACATCCCCAGCGGGAAGAAAGGCTTGCCGTCAATGAAGGCCCTGCCAGACTCATCCAGGGAGACAGTCCCTTCAGGCGGAGTCGCTGTTGTGAATTGGAAAGGATATTCAACCTGCGTGACGATTCTCCCACTCTTCCTGTCTCCCAGCAGAAAACGCACCTTCGTTACCCCTTCTGGAAGTTGACCGAGTTTGAAGTGGGAAATGCTGTCTGTGATATTTGATACAAATTCCCGTTTATCAGGCAATTGTGCAAACAGAACGAAATCCTTTTCGTCCTCTTCTTTGTTCATCAACGCCGTGCGCATCTTGACCGTCCCATCCGTATCGATGCGAAGCATCTTCGGCAATATCGGGTAGATGACATTTTCCTGCTTGCCTTCCAGTTTAATGGAAACATTGTCCCACTGGCAGGCGGTACAACTGAAGTCCTTGAGGAAAAATACCAGTATCGGCTTGGTTCCTTCCATGGCAAATGTCCCTTCAAGATGCTGCCAATCACATTCGCCATTCTTCACATGAGCGGAAAAATAGGAGGAACTAAGATAGTTTCTCTTGCTGTCGTGGAAATCAAAGCCGACAACAGGGACCTGACGGTCGGCCAGCAACTTGCCGTCCTTCATTCTAACTCCTTCAAGTTTGACTGACGCACTGAACCGATAGACATTTCCAGCCTTCATACCAGTGACCAAAAGACGGCTGAACACGTATTCTTCACCTGGCCCACGTTGAAGAATAAGACCGCCATTGCCGTTTTCCCCGAACCCTCTGCCGCACTTGTAACCTTTCGCCAGTTCCATGCCTGATGGAATGCCGTCTTCAAAATCCAATGAAACAATCGTGCTTTTTTCGGCATTGTTAACAGCATTTTTCTCGAATGGCTCAAAATCCGCTAATTTCTGTCCAAACAACATGATTCCAGACATTAACGTCATTACCAGGAGTCTGTTCATCTCCGTCTTTCCTCTCGTATTTTCCATGAGACAAAAAGATTTTCTAAATTCATACAATAACATTATTCTATACGGACGTTCATGCATGCCAGAAGTGCCGAAACCGCCGTTTCAACACGAAGTATCCAGTTTCCAACGGTCAACGGATACAGACCATGTTCCAACATCATTGACTCCTCTTCTGGGGCGAATCCGCCTTCTGGACCAATCCACAGCGATGTTTCTCCGACAGGCCTATCCCAAGGTGGCAGAATGGATTTCTCAGATTTGCATACTGAACCAAAATATCCAGAACCACAAAATGATTTCAACGCATCTTCGACGCTTGTCGGCGGTTGCAATTCAGGCAGCCACGGATTCCCAGACTGCTTGATGGCAATGACAAGTTGATTGCGCCATGACTCCTTGAATTCCCCTTCGATTTTCGATACGCCATATCGGCAGATAATCGGCGTTATCAATGATACGCCAAGTTCAGTCGCCGACTTCAAAACGATGTCCATGCATTTCGTTTTTGGAGGTGCCACGTACAAATGGACAGGCCTCTGTGACTTCTCATGATGCTTGACCATGTCAATATGGCAAATGGCCTCGTACATCCGACGCTTGTCTGGTGCCCCTTCCAAACGCGCAATTGCCTCCGTTCCCTTGCCATCCAGTAAAATCATCTCGTCATCTGGCCTTAATCGAAGCACTTTGAGTGCATGGGCTGATTCCGTGGACGATAGCGTCACGAAATCCTGCACCTCCAATTGGCCTGGATAATAAAACCGATGAACTGTCATAGTCCGAAGTCACAGAACTAAAACGGAGTATCATCGACGACTGCCGTCGCTTCAGGATTCGGCGGTTGCGGCTGTGATGCCTCTGGAGTCTGGCTTTTCGCTGGAATGCTTTCATAAATTAGGTCGTCATCCGACTTCTGGGGACCTGCCTGCATTCCTGCCGAAGCAATGTCATTGGATGAAATGCTAGAATTATCTGCCTGGACTGTGCCACCACCGTTCATCCCGCCCTGAGCCTGCTGTGGAGCAGAACTGCGTGGATAGCCGCCCTCCGGAGCACCATAGCCGCCCTGCGAAGCACCATAGCCGCCTTGCGGAGCACCATAGCCGCCTTGCTGAGTGCCAT